>NZ_NFLO01000010.1:0-106128 GCF_002160935.1 Drancourtella sp. An12
GTGGTTTGCCTCCGGCTTCCTTCAGACCCCACCTCACGGTGACGCCCTTGCCTTTGGCTGCACCCTTCCCACTGCCGGGCGGGTCAGGGACTTTCACCCCTTAGAACGTGTGCCCGCCGGGCGCACAACAAAAAAGGAAAGTTCCAATGAACTTTCCTTTTTCTATATTCGTTTCTATATACAGGAAATCAGATATTTCCTACTCTCTGTGCATGGAGAAGCTGTCCATCTGATATCTGCTCAGGTTTTCGTGAATTCCTCTGTCGTCTGCCTGGCTGATCAGTGCATCTCTGTTCTTTTTAGATGAAAACTGGTCGTTATATGCGCTTGGTCCTCCCACGCAGCCGCCTTCGCATGCCATTCCTTCGATAAAGTCAAACGGAAGTTTTCCTGCTCTTAAAAGAAGAAGAGCCTTCTTGCATTCTGCGGCCCCGTTCGCCTTCTGTACTTTCACATCGATATCGGCGTCGGCCTCCTTCATACTCTGCAGTACTGCCGCCGTCACTCCACCGGAATTTGCAAAGCGTTTTCCAAATGTAGATGCAATCTGATCGTTATTCTCACATGGTTCCAGTTTCACATTTTTTGCTCTCATAATCGCGCGGATCTCACTGTATGTAAGTACAAAGTCTGCATTTCCTTCAATCTGCTGATCCACAACTTCTGATTTCTTCGCCACACATGGTCCGATGAATACCGTAACTGCCTCAGGATCCTGTGCCTTGATCAGCCTGGATACCGCACACATCGGTGATACCGTTGTAGAAACACAGTCTGCAAGCTGTGGAAAATGCATCCGCACCATATTGACAAATGCCGGGCAGCAGGATGTCACTTTCTTCTTTCCTTCCTTGTAGGCTTCCGTCCATTCTTCCGCCTCGTATGCCGCAGTCATGTCCCCTCCAAGTCCTACGTCGTAAAAGTCCACAAAGCCGATTTCCTTCATGGCCTTTCTCCAGCTTGCCATCGTGATATCCGGACCAAACTGTCCTTCTGTGGCAGGGGCTGCCATTGCATAAACATGTTTTCCGGACTTCAACGCTTCAATAACCGGTACCATGAAGCTCTTTGTTCCGATTGCTCCAAACGGGCAGCTGTGGATACATTTTCCGCAGCGGATACATTTGTCCTTATTGATCACGGAAAGACCGTATTCATTGTAAGTAATTGCGTCAACCGGACAGCTGAACTTACACGGCCGCTTCAAATGTGCAATTGCATTATACGGACATGCCTTTGCACACTGTCCGCACTCTTTACACTTGGATGCATCAATATGGGACCGGTGTCTTCCTGATTCGATTGCTCCGAATTTACATGCGTTGATACATGCTTTTCCAAGACAGTTCTGACAGTTTTCAGTCACTGTATAACTGGAAATCGGACAGTCCTCACACGCCGAATTAATGACCTGAATAATATTTCCATCATCCTCTTCACCCGGCGCCTTTCCTTCTGCCAGACGAACTCTCTGACGTATGATTTCTCTTTCTTTGTAAATACAGCATCGAAACTGCGGAAGAGGTCCCGGAATCAGTCTGCCTGCAATGTGATCCCGCTCTTCTTCCAGTTTCCCTTCAAAAGCCAGCCTCGCCACTTCATTCAGTACCTTATGTTTGATTGTGATTACATTTTCATCAGCGTACATGTTTCTCTCCTGTCTCCTTTTTTTCTTACTCTTTCATTAATGCGCTGATTCTATTATAAATTAATCATGGAAAAAAGGAAAGTGTGCACCGTGTATTTATTCAAAGACAAAGCAGCGACAATACTTCGCCAGCATGTACATGATAGTCGGTAATCCCTGCCCCGCTGTTCGGATGGATCAGTGAATAAACGATATCAACAGCAAACAGAAGCAGCAGGACTACACAGATGATTCTTGCAATCTTCTGTGGAATCCGCCTGTAAATTTCATCAAAAAACGGCGCCGCGATATAGATAAAGGCACAGCCTCCAAGCCCGAATACGATCAACCCTTCCGCGCAGATGCGCCCGTGAAGATTCAAAAAGTATCCGGTATAATTCCACCAGTACATACCTTTAATTTCCCACAAAAGCCATGCGGACAGATATTCTACAGCACCACACACAACCACCGCCATCAAAAAAGTCACAAGCGGCTTATGCACAAACCGTTTCAAAAGCATGACTACCAGAATGCCTCCCGTTCCGTAAATCGGCAGCCACGGTCCATGAAAAAATCCCCTGTTTACAAACACACCGTCCCCAAACAAATGAAGAGACACTTCCCACAGCCATCCAACGAATGAAAAGGTAAAAAATATAAGAATAAGGGATCTCAAAGAATAGGTCCGCTCATACTCAATGCGGATCCATTTTTTCACCTGCGGATTATAAAGTCTATGGGATTCTACCGGATACTCTTCCAGATCTGATTCTTCATACAACCTCTCGTCATCGAGGAAACGGACTCCATCAAGTCCTTTTTCAAACGCTTCCTCTCTCAGCGCCACATAAAGCTCGGCAGATGTGGTCTCCGTATACGGGGTAATAAAGGCATGCCTTAAAATATCCATGGTAAATATATTCAGGATATGCCATCCCAGAAAAGAAAGATCCAGGATAAAAGCCCGCATTTTATTTCCATTCATCATCTGTCTGGACAAAAGAAAGGCTTCACGGTGCGGAATATCCGGATTTTCCGCCAGAATAAACGGAATCATCCGATAAGAATACCTTTTGATGATACCGCCGATAATCGTCATATCCCACAGAAACAGAAAAACTGATTTTTTCAGCATGATAAACATTACATTTTTCCAGCGTCTTGCTCTCCAGACAAAGGCAAGCCGGCCCATTTTTACCTGGCGGTATGTTCTGTTTTCCAGAAGAAATCTGCACTGCCCTACGCTCAGGACGTTACTTACAAAAATCAGAAACAGAATCAGTAAAATGACACCGATCAGAATAACAAAGCCTTCTGCAATTTTATCTTTGAACAAAAAATCATTCATCGCATTTAAAAATCCAAAAAAAGCAGATCTTTCCTTGGTCATATGATTATAGACTCCGGCCAGCACCCCTTTTTTCGGGGTATAGTGCTCCCCCAGAAAGGCCAGAATCTGTCCGCTCTCCGTATCAGAGCTTCTCTCTATACTCAAATACCAGTCGTTCAAAATCTGCGCATTCGTCGGTATTCCGATTTCCCCTCCGGTAAGTCTGACTGCCGCATCGTCAATCCGGTAGGAAATCCTCATACCTCCTGCAATAAATGCCAGCATCAAACTGATTCCGATAATCCGCCACCAGTTCTTACGCAAAGCCTGCTTTCCCTGTTTCTTCAGCTTTTTTCTACTCCACATCATTTCGATCTCCGTTTTTCCATTCCTTTATCTTCTGAAGGCGCTCTTTTACTTTGCGCTCTTCTCCCTGTTCCGTCGGCTCATAATAGATTCTTCCCTTTAAACTGTCCGGCATGCACTGCATACGGGTCAGCTTTTCTTCAGTATTATGAGCATATTCATACCCTTTTCCGTAATTTAACTCTTTCATCAGTCCTGTTGGCGCATTTCTCAATACCAGCGGCACCGGCTCTGCGCGTTTTTCTTTCACATCCCGCTTGCAGGACTCACACGCCCGGTACAGGGCATTGGATTTTGGCGCCATTGCCAGATATACAACTGCATGGGTCAGATGTACATCGCACTCCGGCATTCCAAGAAAATGGCACGCCTGATATGCCGCAACCGCCACCTGCAGCGCCCGGCTGTCTGCCATCCCCACATCCTCGCTTGCAAACCGGATCAGTCTCCGGGCAATATAAAGTGGATTTTCTCCGCCTTCCAGCATCCGGCACATCCAGTAGACTGCTGCATCAGGATCGCTGTTTCTCATGGACTTGTGAAGGGCGGAAATCAGATTGTAATGTTCCTCCCCGGTCTTATCATAGAGCAGAGACTTCCGGCTGATACACTGCTCCAGTCCTTCATTGGTGATCCGGATTCCCTCTGCGCTCATTTCCCCGTTCAGCACCGCCATCTCCAGCGTATTCAGCGCAGTCCTGGCATCCCCGTTTGCAAAGGCGGCGATCGCCTCTATCTGCTGCCCGGTAATCTGAAGATTCTGATTTCCGAATCCCGCCGGACTTTTCAACGCATGCTCGAGCAGTTTCACCAGATCTTTCATCTCCAGTGCTTTCAGTACAAAGACCTTGCATCTGGAAAGGAGCGCGGAATTTACCTCAAAAGACGGATTCTCCGTAGTCGCCCCGATCAGAATAATACTTCCTTTTTCCACAAACGGAAGGAAGGCATCCTGCTGCGCCTTGTTGAACCGGTGGATCTCGTCCACGAAGAGCACGGTCCGTTTTCCCATCTGACGCTGCATCTCCGCCGTATTCATGACTTCCTTAATCTCTTTGATCCCGCTTGTCACGGCACTGAAATTGACAAACTCCGCCTTCGTTTTCCCCGCAATGATACTTGCAAGGGTTGTCTTTCCGACACCAGGCGGCCCCCAGAAAATCATGGAGGAGATCTGATCTTTCTCAATCAGCTGCCTTAAAATCCTCCCTTTCCCGACCAGATGCTCCTGCCCTGCAAACTCCTCCAAAGAGGAAGGACGAAGCCGGGAGGCAAGAGGCGCCGACCGTTCTCTGTCATCAAATAACGATAATTGTTCCATAGCTCTTTTTTACCTCCTTTTTCATCTCGCCCCTGTTGCAGGCTGTCTGACTGACCGGATTATTCTGACCGCTCAAATACCTGCGGCTTCAGATATGGTTCAAAGTAAGCCTGAATACTCTCCGGTGAAAAATCCTCATTCGTCTCCTGATGAACACCGCTGGCCGCTGCCAGCTCCTCGGTATATTTTTCCAACGGATATACCGCATATCCTGAATATCCCGGTTCATAATGCATCACGAGAGGCTCCATGGAGTACATTTCAATACTGATCTCGCCTGTATCCGGATCTTTGACAAACGTCATATCTGCCATTCCCTCCAGAAGCTGGGAAATTCCCTGCTGTCCGGAAACAAAATTCCCAAGAGAATAGTACACAAGCATCTGCTTTCCATCCGGACGTTCCATCATGCCGTACGGACGGATCACATGCGGATGCGTGCCAATCACTACATCTACTCCAAGATCGGCCAGATACTCCACCCGCTCTTTCGTCGCTTCATCCGGTTCATTTTGATATTCCACCCCGGTATGCAGAAAGACCATCACGATATCCGCCTCTTCTTTGGCTCGTTCCACATCCGCTTTTACCGTCTCTTCATCATAGACATCAACCGCATAAGATTCATTTTCCGGAACCGGAGCTCCGATATTGATCAGGGTTGTGTAATTCATCATTGCAATCTTAAACGCCTTCTTCTCGATGATCTTCACCCGGTCCGCCTGCTGGTCTTCGGCGCTTTCATGAATTCCAAGCACTGCCGGAGGCGTCTCCTGGGATTCCCAGAAAGCAAGGGAATCTGTCACTCCTTCTTTTCCTTTATCATAGGAATGATTCGTTGCCATGGTAATCACATCGAATCCCAGATTTGCAAGGGCCTGGCCGCCTTCCTGCGGCATTCCAAAGGTCGGGTAGCCGCTCGTATTGTCGTGGCTGCTCACAATCGGCGTCTCCTGATTGACAACGGCAAGATCCGCCCCTTCAATCTCTTCTTTTACATTTTCATAAATGTAATCATAGCTCCACACTCCGCTTTCCTGCTGTCCGTCGGCCAGTACGGTGTCATGGAAAAAGTTGTCTCCGACAGCCACCATGTGCAGTGTGTGCTCCTCTTTTTCTTTTTTCTCCGCTTCTTCCCGTTTTTTCTTCTCTTTGGCTTCTTTCTCCGCCTGAATCTTCGCATCAGTCTCTACTGCCTTCTGATGGCAGGAGCGGATCGATGAAATCAAGCCAACAATCAGCACAAGAATCAGTACCATACAGCCGATCAGAATTCTCCGCTTCCAGATCAGCTTCTTCCGGCGCTTTTCTCTTCGGATTCTCTTGCGCCTGGCTAATTCCCGCCTTTTTTCCTCTTCGGTCATAGCTTTCCACCCTCTTTTCTCTTTTGTAACTGTTTTCATTCCTTCAGACATTTCGTCCTGTGCTGATTATACCATATTCGACATAAAAAGGCAGTAAAAAGAGATGCGCCCCGGATATATGTTACACTTCTATCCTGGCACATCTCTTTTGTAATCAGCCTTTATCCTTTAAAATACATATTCGTCAAGCCGACGGAATGCTTCCTGCACCCTGGAAAGCGGCAACGCAAGGTTCATACGAATACCGTATTCACCGTGGAACGGACGTCCGTCCTGCCATGCAACACCGACATCCCATCCTGCCTTCAAAAGCTCGTCCACTGTTTTTCCATGCTTTTTGCACCACTCTTCACAATCCAGGAACAACATGTAGGTTCCCTGCGGTTTTGAGAGGTTTACACCTTCAAAATGCTCTTTGATGTAATCATATGCATAGTCCACATTTCCGGACAGTACCTGACGGAGCTCATCTACCCACTCAGCTCCTTCTTTCCTGTATGCTCCCACAAGCGCATGCATGGAGAGCACATTCATGGAATTATAATGGCATTTGCTGCTGCTTGCCACAACTCGGTCACGAAGATAGGAATTATAGATCACGTGATAACTTCCAATCAGACCGGCCAGATTGAATGTCTTGCTTGGTGCATACAGTGCGATGGTCCGGTTCTTTGCGTCCTCACTTACAGACTGGGTCGGTGTGTGGTGATATCCTTCCAGAATCAGATCAGACCAGATCTCGTCGGAAATAACAATACAGTCGTTTGCCTTATAGACTTCCATGGCCTTTTCGATTTCTTCCGGCTCCCAGACTCTTCCGGTCGGGTTGTGTGGATTACAGAACACTGCGACATGGATCTTGTTTTCCTTGATTTTGGCATCCATATCTTCATAGTCCATCCGCCAGACTCCTTCTTCATCCTGCTTTAACAGACTGTGTACGATCTTATACCCTGCTCCTTCGATACTGTTTGTAAAACCGATATAAGTCGGACTGTGAACAAGGATCGGATCCCCATGAGATGCAAACGCATTCAGTGCAGATACCAGTCCCCCAAGCACTCCGTTCTCATAACCGATATCTTCCTTTGTAAGTCCTTCCACGCCTTTACGTTCCTTATGCCAGTTGATAATGGCATCGAAATATGCATCCGATGGATTAAAATATCCAAATGCCGGATGTTCCAGACGTGCCTTCACCTCTTCGATAATAGACGGCGCTGTCGGGAAATTCATGTCTGCCACCCACATCGGGATCAGATCAAACCCTTCCTTCGGTCCTCCCGGCGCAAATCCCCCTGCCGGAACATTGCCCGGAAGATCCACTGCAATGGCGTCCTTACCGCGCCGGTCCATAATGGATGTAAAATCATACTTCATGTTGGTAAACCTCCTCGTTTTTGCTGTCGTATCTTCTCTTGCAAACGCAAGCGCTTTTATTATTATACCACAATCATCCCGGTATGCGGTACAAGTTACTGATAGATACTTCCCAATGTCTTCGGAAACTTATAGCTTTTCCTGATAAAAGCAGATCTCTCCATTGTCAGGATGCGGTACCCCTGTCATCGCCTGAATCATATATCCATGTCCGGCAACTATGATTTTATGATACTGCCTGTATTTTTTCAGAACCCCTTCTACCCTCTGCCGGATATCCTCTGCGGACTCCCAGAGGGCTCCTTCCATTGCTTCTCCGTTACGTTCCATGAACTCATGAAATGCTTTGTGAGCTGTTTCATTTTCTTCGTAAATGTAATGCTTATTTGCCACCCATTCATGCAGGTCGGTCTCTACGGCAATCGGCAGATCCAACCGCCTGGAAAGAATTGCCGCTGTCTGGACCGCCCTTGTATAAGGAGATGTCAGAATTAACTCTGCATCTTTCAGTCTCGGATCTTTGGCTGCCTCTTCAATCTGACGGATCCCTTCTTCGGAAAGCGGTGCCAGATTCACACCGAATCCCTGGTAAATCTTTTGATCTTTCAGGGAATAATCAGTCTGACCATGCCGGATAAAATAAACATTCATGGATGCTTCATGAAAAGTCTCCATACTGATCACTCCTTGCTTTTTTATTGTAAGTATATTATATTTTTCTCATTCTTCCCGGTTTTTGTCAATCCATTTCAGAATCTTCTTTATGTCCAGATTTGCAAAGTCTGTTGTGTCGATGTCGAAAATTCAATAATACTAAGAGATTTCAAACCAGTGGGTGTTCCAAAAAGTTTGATATTCATTGTGTTCTTTTGTATAATATATTTAAACAGCTTGAACAAAAAAGAGCTTTGAGAAAGGACGTGACACTATGCCATTACCGGAAAAACGCTATACATCAGATGATTACTGGAACCTTCCGGACGGAGAACGTGCAGAACTAATCAATGGACAGCTCTACATGGTGGCTCCGCCAAGTCGCTTACATCAGGAACTGGTACATCAGTTAAGCCGCGTTATTGGTAACTACATTTCTGACAAACGTGGTGACTGTAAAATCTATCCCGCACCATTCGCCGTAAACCTCAACGCGGATGATACCGTGTATGTTGAACCAGATATTTCTGTTATCTGCTCAAAAGATAAGCTGACCGATAAAGGATGTGTTGGTGCTCCCGACTTCATCATCGAAATTGTCTCGCCAGGCAGTCGTAAGCTGGACTACAGCATCAAAAATGGCAAATATGCCGAGGCAGGTGTCCGCGAATACTGGATTGTCGATCCCGAAAAGGAACGAACGACTGTTTACCATTATGACGAAGATTCCGCTCCTGTCATGATTCCTTTCGATCAGCCTGTAACAGTGGGAATATATGGAGATTTAAGCTTTACAATAGCTTCTTTGATCTAGGTGAAAAGTGGTGTGCTGATGGTATGATCTCATTATTCTTTAGCAACATCACTCTTGCTCATGATAATACAGGACACAAATATCATACATCTTCTTATAGAAGAAAAAATAGAAAATCACCAGATGTCTCCATAGCAATCTGGGGAATAATATATAGAAAGGACGGTATAAAGGCATGATGTATCCATATTTAACTCTTAATGATGATACGGAAATCACACATTCTGAGATGCTCCCAGATGGTCGTGTCAAAGTCTATATTGAAACACCCGATCTGAAAGACGGGTTCCATAATGCAACTTGTTTTCTTCCCGAATATGAATGGACAGATATTCACGGCTACTCAGAAAATGAAATGAACTATTTCAAAAAACTGATTCGCAACAACGCGCACTTGATCATGGAGTTTTCTCAGGAAGGAGGCTTCTCTGATGCCGCAAATCTTTAGAATTGGTTCCTATCTTGTTTACTTTTGGTCAAATGAAAACGATCCTCTGGAACCAGTACACGTGCATATTTCAGAAGGACGCGCATCAGCAAATGCCACAAAAATTTGGATAACCAGCACTGGAAAAGCTTTAGTATGCAATAATAACTCCAAGATTCCTCAAAAAGAACTTCGCCGAATGATCCGAATTATCGAAGCAAACAGTGACCTTATATTAGACAAATGGTACACACAATTTGGTGAGATACGGTATTACCTCTAGCACTTTCACTTTTGTTATAAAATCATGATTACCTGTCAAGCATGTATTTTGCATTGTAATAGGCTAGCGCCTAAGGTGCTAGCCTTCATTTCATTATATTATTCTTATTTTTTATTCACAGTCTCCCGTTTCTTAATTCCATATTAAAATTAAATACTGATCATCGACACATAAAGTCTTGAAAAACTTAGAGGAGATACAGAAAAATAAAAATAAGCGGCACTCTATTTTACAAAGTACCGCTTAAAATTAAAATTTCTTAGAATTTACCAGCCTTAGCAGCTTCCTCAATGGCAACTGCAACAGCTACTGTCATACCAACCATCGGGTTGTTTCCTGCTCCGATCAGACCCATCATTTCTACGTGAGCCGGTACGGAAGAGGATCCAGCGAACTGTGCGTCAGAGTGCATACGTCCTAATGTATCTGTCATACCGTAGGAAGCCGGTCCTGCTGCCATGTTGTCCGGGTGAAGTGTACGTCCTGTACCACCGCCGGATGCTACAGAGAAGTATTTCTTTCCTGCTTCGATACATTCTTTTTTGTATGTACCTGCAACCGGATGCTGGAAACGTGTCGGGTTTGTAGAGTTACCAGTGATGGATACGTCTACGCCCTCTTTCCACATGATTGCAACACCTTCACGAACATCGTTTGCTCCGTAGCAGTTTACTTTGGAACGAAGTCCGTCAGAGTAGGATGTACGGGAAACTTCTCTAAGTTCTCCTGTATAGTAGTCATACTCTGTCTGTACATATGTAAATCCGTTGATTCTGGAAATGATCTTTGCAGCATCTTTTCCAAGACCGTTTAAGATAACACGTAATGGTTTTTTACGTACTTTGTTTGCTTTCTCAGCGATACCGATCGCACCTTCTGCTGCTGCGAAAGATTCGTGTCCTGCAAGGAATGCGAAGCAGTCTGTGTCTTCTTCCAGAAGCATTTTTCCAAGGTTACCATGTCCAAGACCTACTTTTCTCTGGTCAGCTACAGATCCTGGAATACAGAAAGCCTGAAGTCCTTCTCCGATTGCTGCTGCTGCGTCTGCTGCTCTTGTGCATCCTTTTTTGATTGCGATTGCAGCACCTACAATATATGCCCAGCATGCGTTTTCAAAGCAGATCGGCTGAATGCCTTTTACCTGATTGTAAACATCAAGGCCTGCGTCTTTTGTAATTTTCTCTGCTTCTTCGATAGAAGCGATGCCATAGCTGTTTAATACAGCGTTGATTTTATCAATTCGTCTTTCATATGATTCAAATAAAGCCATTTTAAAAGTCCTCCTCTCGCCTATTCCTGTCTTGGGTCGATGATCTTCACTGCATCATCCACACGGCCATACTGTCCCTGTGCTTTTTCCCATGCTTCGTTCGGTGTGTCACCTTTCTTAATGAAATCGGTGAATTTTCCAAGGCTTACGAATTTGTAACCGATGATCTCATTGTTTTCGTCTAATGCGATTCCTGTTACATATCCTTCTGCCATTTCCAGATAACGAGGACCTTTTGCAAGTGTTCCGTACATGGTACCAACCTGGGAACGAAGACCTTTTCCTAAGTCTTCCAGTCCTGCACCGATCGGAAGTCCGTCTTCAGAAAATGCGCTCTGTGTACGTCCGTATACGATCTGTAAGAAAAGCTCTCTCATTGCTGTGTTGATTGCGTCGCAGACAAGGTCTGTATTTAAAGCTTCGAGGATAGTTTTTCCTGGTAAGATCTCGGAAGCCATGGCTGCAGAATGTGTCATACCGGAGCATCCGATTGTTTCAACCAGTGCCTCCTGGATAATTCCGTCTTTTACGTTCAGTGTCAGCTTACATGTTCCCTGCTGAGGAGCACACCAGCCTACACCGTGTGTTAAACCGGAAATATCTTTAATTTCTTTTGCCTGTACCCATTTTGCTTCTTCTGGGATTGGAGCTGGTCCATGATTCGCACCCTGTGCAACTGGACACATCATTTCTACTTCGTGTGAATAAATCATCTTAAGGACTCCTTTCAACTATGTGTAATCTCTCTTGGGAGACTGCCTTTTGACAGCCTTTATCCGTGTTAATTTTCTCACAAAAATGCGTTTTCGTCAATCAGCTGATTGCACAAAACGTCGAATTTTTCGGTTAGATCCATGTGGCGATCATCCTATTTTGCTTCCAGAAGCATCTCTCTTAACAGAATGAGTCCTCTCGCCACAGCATATTCCCGGTTTTTCTGACGATTTCCCGTAAAGCAGCATCGTTCGACTTTTGTTTTTCCTTTCACAGTACAGCCGATGTAAACAAGCCCCACCGGCTTTTCCGGTGTTCCGCCGTCCGGACCTGCGATTCCGGTCACAGCAATGGATGCGTCTGCCCCGGAGACTTTGCATGCTCCCTCTGCCATGGCCCGTGCTGTCTCCTCGCTGACTGCTCCGTATTGCACCAGAATTTCATGCGGCACATGCAGAATCCGCTCTTTTGCTTCATTAGAATACGTCACATGCGCCTCGTTCAGCACGCTGGATGCTCCCGGCACATTGATCAGCCGTCCGGACAGAAGTCCTCCGGTACAGGACTCTGCTGTCGTCACTGTCATATGACGTTCCTCCAGCATATGAACCACGGCTTCTTCCAATGTGACTTCTTCTTTTGTCGTATAAATATAATCGCCGAACCGGTTTTTCAATTCTTGTACCATCGGCGCCATCAGCTGCTCTGCCGTCTCCTCGTCTTTTGCCTTTGCAGTGATCCGGAAATGCACCTCCGCAGTCTTTGCATACGGCGCAAGGGTCGGATTGGTCTGAGCATCCATCAGATCTGCCACCATGGTCTCCGCCCGGCTTTCACCGATAGAGCAGACCTTTACCATGCAGGAATAGATTCCTTCCGGCTGCAGCCCGGATAGATACGGCGCAATCTGAGTTTCAAACATCGGGATGCACTCATTCGGCGGCCCCGGAATCAGGATTGCACGCTTGCCTTCATACTCGGCGCCTTCCTCTCCCGTCACAATCAGCCCCGGAGCCGTACCGTTCTGATTCTCAATCACAATTGCTCCCTCCGGAACCAGCGCCTGCTTCCAGTTATTCCGGGTAATTTTCCCCTTTGAATGAAGCCGGTTAAAGAATTCCTGAATCCGCTCTTTTGTGTGGGCATCCTCATATAATTCCTTTCCAAATACTTTTGCGGTCACTTCTTTTGTCAGGTCGTCTTTGGTCGGTCCAAGTCCTCCTGTCAGAATTACCACATCAGACCGTTCCAACGCCCGGCGGATCGTATCTTCCATGCGCGCCTCATTGTCCCCTACCACACTTTGGTGATATAAAGACAAACCTAGCAGAGCGCATTTCTCTGCTAGGTAAGCTGCATTGGTATTTACGATATTGCCGAGCAGGATTTCTGTACCGACGGAAATCAGCTCTGCAACCATCCTACATACCTCCTTTTGTCAATACTTCTTTGTTCTTTACAATGTAATCGATCAGGGATACTACCGTCAGAATCAGCGCAAGATAGATCAACACTGTCTCAATGACGGAAGCAATATTCCCCGGAAGATCCAGAATCAGGAAAATAATCATAAACATCTGGGAAACGGTTTTGAATTTTCCCCAGTAGCTTGCGGCAATCACGATACCGCTGTCCGATGCTACCAGACGGAATCCGCTGATAATAAATTCACGGCTGATAATGACAATGACAATCCAGGCCGGAAGTTTATCCATCGGAATCAGACAGATCATTGCGGAGCTTACAAGCAGCTTGTCCGCCAGCGGATCCATAAATTTTCCGAAATTTGTTACCAGATTATACTTTCTTGCAATCTTTCCATCCAGCATATCTGTAAGACTTGCCACGCAGAAAATCACAAGTGCGATATAGTTGCTGTACGTTCCTCCCAGATCCGTCAGCATAAATACAACAAAAAACGGAATCATGATGACACGCAGTACAGTCAGTTTGTTTGGCAGATTCATTTACATCAACTCTCCTATCAAATCATATTCACATGCACCGGTCACTTTGACTTTCGCGAAATCTCCGGACATGAGTTCTGCGTCGGTATTGACAAAGATCAGTCCGTCTACATTCGGCGCATCTTTATAAGTTCTGCCCACATAGGCATTTTCATCTGCTACTTTCCCTTCGATCATAACGAGAACTTCTTTTCCAATCATGTTTTCTGCCTGTTCAAAGGCAATTTCCTGCTGAAGTTCCATCAGTTCGGCTCTCCGGTCTTCCTTGATGCTTTCCTCAATCTGATCCGGCATGGATGCCGCAGGAGTGCCTTCTTCCGGCGAATAGGTGAATACTCCAAGACGGTCAAACTCCATCTCGTCCACGAAGTCCATCAGCTCTTCATGCTGTTCCTGCGTCTCTCCCGGGAATCCGGTAATCAGTGTTGTACGAAGTGTGATGTCCGGGATCTCCTCTCTCAGTCTTGAGATAATATGTACCAGTTCCTCTTTGGATGTACGTCTTCCCATTCTCTTTAAAATGCCGTCGCTTGCATGCTGAATCGGAAGGTCCAGATAATGACAGATCTTCGGCTCTTCTTTCATCGTCTGAATCAGCTCTTCGGTAATCTCCTCCGGATAGCAGTAAAGAATCCGGATCCAGCGGATCCCGCTGATCTGGCAGAGCTTATGGAGCAGTTCCGGAAGTTTCTTTTCCCCGTAAAGGTCTTTTCCGTAAAGTGTCGTCTCCTGAGCCACCAGGATCAGCTCTTTCACTCCGTCTGCGGCCAGCTGTTCCGCCTCTTTGATCAGATGATCCATCGGAACGCTTCGGAAATTTCCTCTGAGTTTCGGGATGATGCAGTACGTACAGTGTTTGTCACACCCCTCTGCGATTTTCAGGTAGGCATAGTGGCCGCCGGTAGTCACGAGCCGGTGCGTTTCAATCAGCGGTAGTGTATCCAGCGGCTCCATCATCAGATAAGAGTGTCCTTTCAAAGCCTCATCCACTGCGTCAAGGATGTGTCCGTAGGAAGCTGTCCCGAGGACCGCGTCCACTTCCGGGATCTCCTTTGTGATCTCCTCACGGTATCGTTCTGCCATACATCCCGTCACGATCAGAGCTTTCAGACTGCCGGATTTTTTGTACTCCGCCATCTGCAGAATCGTCTCAATACTCTCTTCCATGGCATCATGGATAAAGCAGCAGGTATTGACAATAATCACATCCGCCTTTTCCTCTTCATCGACGATCTGATATTCTCTGGAAGCCAGCATCCCCAGCATCGTCTCCGAGTCGGCAAGATTCTTGTCGCACCCAAGTGAGATAAATAAAATATTCATGTATTCTCTCCTAACAGTTCATAAGGCAGATACTTGTTTCAAAAGCACCTGCCTTTTTGTCTCTTATTCTTCGGTTTCTTCTCCAAGAATTTTTAACTTTCCATTGTTCATCTCGTCGATAGCAATAGAAAGCGGTTTTTCTCCGTCTTTAACCGAAACAAGCGGGTCCGCATGATCGATCAGCTGCCTTGCTCTCTTTGCTGTAGCAAGAACGATAGAATAACGGCTGTTTACAATCTTTGTATCCCCCTCTTCTACGTCCTGATTCACCACTTTCATTAAGTCTGTGTAAGATGGATGCAGCATAGCCTCATTCTCCTTTCTATTCTTCTTTACAATTCTTCAAGTTCTTCTCTTATTTTAGCGATAAACTCCGCGTTTCTCATGACTTTCTTCTTCTCATTCTGAATCACTGCGTGAAGCTCATCCACACAGGTCTCCAGATCATCATTGATGATCAGACAGTCGTAACAGTCAATGCCTCTGGCCTCTTCTTTGGCGCGGGCAAGCCGCTCTTCGATGACTTCCATCGTCTCGGTTCCCCGTCCAATCAGACGTCTGCGGAGCTCCTCAGCGCTTGGCGGGGTGACAAAAACAAGAAGCGTATCCGGAAACTTTTCTTTTACCTTCAATGCCCCCTGTATTTCGATCTCAAGGATCACATCCTTGCCCTTCTCAAGCTGCTCCTCCACATAGGAGCGTGGTGTCCCATAATAATGGTTAACATATCTAGCATACTCTATTAATTCGTCTTGTGCAATCATTTTTTCAAATTCTTCGGTTTCTTTGAAAAAATATTCTCTTCCGTCCACTTCTCCCTCTCTCGGTTTTCTCGTGGTGGCTGAAATGGACAGAGCATAGTCCTCATATTTCTCCATCAGACGCTTCATGGCCGTCCCTTTTCCTGCTCCGGAAAATCCCGAAAGCACGGTCAGTATCCCTTTTTGCATGTTTGTTTCTTCCCTTTCCTATCTAACTGCTATTCAATGTTCTGAATCTGTTCCCGGACTTTCTCGATCTCTGTTTTCAGATCGATTCCATAATTGGAAACGGTCAGGTCATTGGCCTTTGACAGAATCGTATTGGCCTCCCGGTTCATCTCCTGAGCGATAAAGTCCAGTTTACGTCCGATGCCCTCTCCTGCCTGGAGGGTAGATTTCATATGATCGATATGACTTTTCAGACGGACAATTTCTTCATCCGTACAGATCTTGTCCGCAAACAGCACAACCTCCGCGGCGATACGGCTCTCATCGATCTGCGTATCTGCCAGAAGTTCTTTTACCTTCTCTTCCAGCTTTTCCCGATACTCCGAAAGAATCTGCGGGGAGCGCTCCTCAATCTTCTCTACAACAGCCTTCATATCGTCAAGCTTGCCGATGAGATCTTCTCTTAATTTCTCTCCTTCGGTCTCTCTTGCCGATACAAACTGGACACAAGCTCCATCCAGTGCCTCTCTCAGGCCATTCCACATTTCCTCTTCATCCACATCCTGCTCTTCCATTGTGAAGACTTCCGGGTATCTGGAAAGTGCGGAAATGCGGACATCATTTTCCAGTCCGAACTTCTCCTCCATCTGTCTGAAATAGTCCAGATACTCAGAGGCAAGCGCCTCATTATATTTCAGAGACATCTGTCCTTCTGAGAGGTCTTCGTAAGTTACAAAGATATCCACTTTCCCTCTCTGAATATACTTTTTCAAATAGCTCCGGATTGCGGTTTCAAAAAAATAGAGCTTTTTCGGCATACGGATATTGACATCCAGGTAGCGGTGGTTTACACCCTTCATCTCGACTGTAAATTTCTTTTCTCCGCTTTGAATCTCGCACCGGCCAAAGCCCGTCATACTTCTTATCATGATCATTTCCTCTATAAAGTTTATTTTGCTGTTTTTCATTATAATTCATTTGATTTTTATCGTCAACCATGTTCAACTATGTTATACTGTAAAACAGACTAAAAGCAAAGGAGAATGACCTATGGCATTAGATGGAATTACCATTGCAAATATAGTAAAAGAAATGCGGGATGCCCTCCTTGGCGGACGGATCGCAAAGATCGCCCAGCCGGAGGCTGACGAGCTTCTTCTTACTGTCAAGGCACCTTCCGGACAGCGCCGTCTCTATATCTCAGCGAGCGCTTCCCTGCCTCTTGTGTATCTGACAGACGAGAACAAACCAAGCCCGTTTACAGCCCCGAATTTCTGTATGCTTCTCAGAAAACATATTGCAAACGGACGGATCGTGTCCATCACACAGCCGTCTCTTGAGCGGATTATCGTGCTTGGAATCGAGCATCTGGATGAGCTTGGAGATCTCTGCCGTAAGAAACTTGTCATTGAGATCATGGGCAAACACAGCAACGTCATTTTCTGTGATGAGGATGACCGGATCATCGACAGTATCAAGCACGTGCCTGCCCAGATGAGTTCCGTGCGGGAGGTTCTTCCGGGACGGACTTACTTTATACCGGATACGATGCACAAAGCGGACCCTCTGACCATATCGGAATCCGATTTTGCAGAGCTTCTCAGACAGAAGCCGTCAGCGCTTTCCAAGGCTCTCTACACAAGCCTTACCGGAATCAGTCCTGTCGTGGCTGAAGAAATCTGCTTTCTCGCCGGACTGGATTCTGCTCTTCCGCCGTCAGAGCTTTCCGATGATCTGATGACGCATCTGTACCGGCAGTTTTCTCTGTTTCTTGATCAGGTTCGAGAAGAGGATTTTCATCCGGCCATCTATTACCGGAACAACGAGCCTCAGGAGTTTGCATCTGTTCCGCTGACGCATCTGGAAGGATGTGCCCGTCAGGAGTTTGACACCATTTCTCAGGTACTCTCTTCCTACTACGCAGTCAAGAACCGGATCACCCGGATCCGCCAGAAATCAGCCGATCTCCGGCACATCGTGCAGACTGCCCTGGAGCGAAACCGGAAGAAATACGACCTGCAGGCCCGCCAGCTGAAAGATACGGATAAGAGGGAAACCTACAAAGTCTATGGAGAACTTTTGCAGACTTACGGCTATCAGGCAGAACCGGAGGCCAAGGAGCTGGAGGCGCTGAATTACTACACAAATGAAATGATCCGGATTCCACTGGATCCAACGAAGACGCCTCTGGAAAATGCAAAACGCTATTTTGAAAAATATAATAAGATGAAGCGGACTTATGAAGCGCTCTCCCATCTGATCGTAGAAACCCGGGACGAGATCTCCTATCTGGAATCTGTCAGCAACGCACTGGACATTGCCCGGACTGAAGACGATCTGGCGCAGGTCAAAGAAGAGCTGACACAGAGCGGTTATGTCCGCCGGAAATTCACAAAGAAAAAAGAGAAATTCAAAAGTATGCCGCTCCACTATATTTCCAGTGACGGCTATGATATGTATGTAGGAAAAAATAATTTCCAGAACGAAGAGCTGACTTTCTCTTTCGCATCGGGAAATGACTGGTGGTTCCACGCAAAAAAAGTGCCGGGCTCCCATGTCATTGTCAAATCCCAGGGAGAAGACATGCCGGACCGCGTCTTTGAGGAGGCCGGAAAACTTGCCGCTTTCTATTCCAAAAATAATGGAAGCGAAAAGGTCGAAGTCGATTATGTAGAGAAAAAGCATGTGAAAAAGGTCAAAGGGCAGAAACCGGGATTCGTTATCTATCATACCAATTATTCGTTAATTGCGGATACTGATATCAGTATGTTAAAAGAAGTATCCGAATCCTGATCATAAGAGCCAGAAAAGGGATCGTCGGGTAAAATCCCGTCGATCCCTTTATTCATTCTTTTATTCTTTTCCATTATCTGATGCTTTCACGTCAAAGCGTGACGCAATCCTATACATCTCTTTTTCTCCGTCTGTTTCTACAGAGTCTGGATAAAGCGCATGAACGCTTCTCTTCCCTCTTCGGTGCATTTATAGACACCTGCGTCTTCCAGTACATGAACAAACACCTTACCAATCTCCTGCTGCAGGATCTCTTCGATGTTGTCCGCATTGATTTCTTCGTATTCTGGAAGGAATTTCTCTACCCAGTCCGCATGTTTTTCGATCTTTTCATTGCTGCGGATGTCTTTTCCTTCCAGAATGTATTCTTTCAGAAATTCGATCTCGTCTTTCAGGCGGGCCGGCAGAACTGCAAGTCCCATTACCTCGATCAGACCGATGTTTTCTTTCTTGATATGGTGGTACTGTGCGTGCGGATGGTAAACGCCGAGCGGGTGCTCCTCTGTCGTAATATTATTCCGAAGCGTCAGATCCAGTTCGTACATACCGTCTTTCATTCTTGCAATCGGAGTGATGGTATTATGCGGCTCTCCATCTGTCTCGGCAAAGATAAATGCCGCTTCATCTGTATATCCTCTCCATGCTTTCAGTACATGATCCGCAAGGTCGATCAGTCTCTTTTCATCCTGATGACGAATTCTAAGTACGGAAAGCGGCCACTTCACGATTCCGGCCTCTACATCTTCATAACCCGGGATTGTCACTTTCATTTCAATCGGTGCTTTTGCCATGGCAAACGTATAATGGCCTCCCTGGAAATGGTCGTGGCTTAAAATGGAACCGCCTACGATCGGAAGATCCGCATTGGATCCAAGGAAGTAATGCGGGAACTGCTTTACAAAGTCAAACAGCTTGGTAAATGCAGCACGGTCGATCTTCATCGGCGTATGCTCCCCGTTGAACACGATGCAGTGCTCATTATAGTAAACATACGGTGAATACTGGAATCCCCATTTGGATTCATTGATGGTAATCGGAATGATCCGGTGGTTTTCTCTTGCAGGGTGATCCAGTCTTCCCGCATATCCTTCGTTCTCCATACAGAGCTGGCATTTCGGATATGCATTGTTCTTCGCATTTTTCGCTGCTGCAATGGCTTTCGGATCCTTCTCCGGTTTGGAAAGATTGATCGTAATGTCAATCGTACCATACGGACTTTCTACCGTCCATTTTTTATCTTTCTTTACACGATAACGGCGAATATAATCGCTGTCCTGGCTCAGTTTGTAGAAATATTCTGTGGCTGCTTCCGGAGATTTTTCGTATGCATCCCAGAATTCTTTCTGTACCTGTGCCGGACGCGGTACCAGACAGTTCATCATCTTTGTATCAAAAAGATCCCGGTATCCGATACTGTCTTCGATCAGTCCTCTGTTTACCGCTTCATCAAGAAGCTCTTTTAATACACTTTCCAGATCAATGTTCTCTGCCTTTTCTTCCGGTTCCTCATAGCTGTCCTCATGGAACAGATCCAGAAGGAGGTTTGTCGCATAGATCTTTTCACATTCCGGAAGAAGTCCGGTTTCGATTCCATACTGCACCAGCCTGCTGATACTTTCGTTTAACATCGTATTTTCCTTCTTTCCTTATAATACTCTTGCACCGTCACCGATCTCTACTACATAGAACTCTGCTTCACGGCCTGTCTTTTCTTTGTATCCTGCTCCGACCTGATCGATAAAGGTATCCACTGCATCATTTTTTACAATGCTGACTGTACATCCGCCGAATCCGCCTCCTGTGATTCTGGATCCGATCACTCCGTCAATCTTCCATGCCAGATCTACCAGAACATCGATTTCTTCGCAGGATACTTCATAGTCATCGCGAAGAGAAATATGAGACTGATTCATCAGACGTCCGAACTCTGCAATATCATTTTCTTTCAGTGCTTTTACCGCACGGATTGTTCTCTGGTTTTCATAAACCGCATGTTTTGCACGTTTTTTGCAGATTTCATCTTTAATGGCATCCTTGTGTGCCTCGAATTCTTCTTCTGTCAGATCTCCGAGTGTCTTGATATCTACGACTTTCTGGAGATCATGAAGCGCTTCTTCACTCTCCCGTCTTCTGTCATTGTAAGCGGAATCTACAAGGCTGTGTTTTACTTTACTGTTTGTGATGACAATCTTTGCATCATCCAGTTTTACGGAAGCATATTCATACTGAAGTGTATTCGTATCGAGGAATACTGCACAGTCCTTTTTGCCCATTGCTACAGCGAACTGATCCATGATACCGCAGTTGCAGCCATTGTAATTGTTCTCGGAATACTGGCCGATCAGCGCGATGTCCTGCATTGAGATTTCAATGTTAAACAGTTCTTTCAGCATAACTCCGATCAGCACTTCCAGTGATGCGGAGGAAGAAAGTCCGGATCCATTCGGGATTGTTCCGTAAATCAGGACATCCATTCCCTGCGGAATTGAGTAGCCTTTCTTTTCAAATGCCCAGATTACACCCTTCGGGTAATTGGTCCACTGTGCTGCCTGTGACGGCACCAGATCATCGAGGCTTGTCTCAATCACGCCTAATTTTTCAAAGTTTGCAGAATAAAAGCGAAGCTTTCTGTCTTCTCTTTTTCTTGCAATTCCATATGTACCAAGGGTCAGTGCGCATGGGAATACATGTCCGCCGTTATAGTCTGTGTGTTCTCCGATCAGATTGACTCTTCCCGGCGAAAAGAAGGTTTTGATTTCCCCTTCCCCTCCGTACAGTTTCTGAAATGTTTCCATCAGTTTCTTTTCCATACTTCATACCTGCTTTCTTTTCCTGATTTATTCTCTGTAATAAAATTATAATGCGTTTATGAGATCAGTACAACAAATATATTGCTCAAAACCATAACAATATTGAGGTGTTAAAGCTTGATTTTTTCCCCGGAACAGCGTATGATACATAGGACTGAAATCACAGCCTTTCAGCCAAGTCTTATTGACACTACTAAACTACTATGCTTCCCAGTCGAAATGGCTGTATTTCGACTGTAGAGTTTGAAACTATGCAGATTCAGATTAACGAAGATAAAAAAGAATTAAAACAACATGGAGATTACACGTTTCCGGTGAATTTAAGCGGCGAGATGTTGTCCAGATATGAAGGCGGTGCTTTTTTCTGGCACTGGCACACGGAAATAGAACTGACTTTAGTTCTGAAAGGCCAGATCGAATACCGGGTCAATGAGCGCACCTACCATCTGAAGGCCGGCGACGGGCTGTTCTGCAACAGCAACGCCATGCATGCAGGAATGCGCATTGACAACCAGGACTGCCAGTATTTTTCCACCACGTTTCATCCCCGGTTTCTGTACGGATTTGAAAACAGCATTCTTCAGACCAAATATGTGGATCCGATCCTGAATGCCCCGGCGTTCTCTTCTGCTGTATTTCTTTCATCGGAAGAATGGGCATCAGAAATTCTTTCCCTTCTTCGGGAGATCTATGCACTTTATCTGCAGCCGGCACCGGACCAGGAACTGCGTCTTCATATTCTCATATCCGAAATCTGGAGACACTTATATGGACATTTCACAAGTTGCTCCTTTGAAGAGCCGTCCTCATCAGATTCCATTGGACGGCTGAAAGAGATTTTGTCTTTCATTCATACTTCCTATGCAAAGCAGATTACACTGGAAGAGATTGCAGATCATGTGCATCTGTCAAAAAGTGAGTGCTGTCGCTTTTTCAAGCGGCATATGAATATGACCGTCTTTGATTATCTTTTATATTACCGTATTCAGCAGAGTCTTCCGCTTTTGCAGGAAGGTCTCTGTACGATCTCCAAGGCAGCCGAGTCCTGCGGATTTTCCAATGCGTGTTATTACGGGAAACTGTTCAAGCGGTATATGAACTGTACTCCGAGACAGTATCAGGCCCGGTTCCGCCCGGACAGACATCCATCCCGGGAGACATTTCCCCAAACAGATTAAACAGCTGAAAAATACAGCCCCGGATTTTTCTGCCCGGGGCTGCTCTCATTTTATATTAGTTGAATTTCTTTAAGCTGATTTTATCGATCTGTTCCAGTTCTTCCTCAGAAAACGGCGTTCTGCTGACCGCTCCGACATTTTCCATAAGCTGAGACGGTCTGGATGCTCCTACAAGAACACTTGTCACTTCTTTGTCTTTTAATACCCAGTTCAAGGCCATCTGTGAAAGGGTCTGTCCTCTCTGGGATGCCAGTTCTTTCAAGGCACGGATCTGGTGAATCCGCTCGTCTGTCAGAGCACTTTCTTTCAGGAATCTTCCGTCTGTCCGGATCCGGCTGTCGTCCGGTATGCCATTCAGATAACGGTCCGTAAGCATTCCCTGTGCCAGCGGGCTGTATGCAATGATCCCTTTTTCACGCTGTTTTGCCGCTGCCTTCAATCCGTTTTCTTCGATCGAACGGTCAAAGATCGAGTAGCGGTTCTGGTTGATGATAAACGGACAATGATAAGATTCCAGAAGATCTGCCGCTTTTTCCATCGTCTCTCCATCATAGTTGGAAATCCCTGCATACAATGCCTTCCCGCTTTTGACAATTGACGCAAGAGCGCCCATCGACTCTTCCAGCGGTGTTTCCGGATCCATGCAGTGGTGGTAGAAAATATCCACATAGTCCAGTCCCATTCTCTTCAGGCTCTGATCCAGGCTGGCTGTCAGATACTTTCTGCTTCCTCCTGTTCCATAAGGGCCGTCCCACATGTCGTATCCTGCCTTTGTGCTGATAATCATCTCGTCCCGGTACGCTGCCATCTCATTCTTTAAAATCCGTCCGAAATTCTCCTCAGCGCTTCCCGGTACCGGCCCATAGTTATTCGCGAGATCAAAGTGGGTAATTCCCAGATCAAACGCGGTAAATACCAGTTCCTTCATTCTGTCATATGCTGCATTGCTGCCAAAATTATGCCACAGTCCGAATGAAACTGCCGGGAGCTTCAGTCCGCTCTTCCCGCATTTTGCATAGCTCATCCCCTGATATCTTGTTTCTGCTGCCTGATACATGTTGCTCCTCCTTAATTTCCTCTCTCTTTAATTGTTCCTGACCGGTATGCGCCGATCAGTTCCTTTAATTCCCCAATCTTTTTCAGAAGCTGTTTTCCGTTATCCGTATCTCCCACTGTCTGGCGCTTGTGGCTGTAATTCACCGCAATCTGATGGGAGACAATATCTTTTTCCTCCTGAATGGCGATTTCTGTCGTCTCAAACGGCTCGTGTGCCGCAAGCGACATTCCGTAGGAATTATAAATCAGCGTATATCCGGCGATTCCGGTTTCCCTGTGATATGCTCTGGAAAATCCGCCATCGATAATCAGAAGTTTGCCTTCGCATTTGACAGGACTTTCTCCTTCTTTCTGATGCACCGGAACATGCCCGTTAATAATACGTGCCTCTTCCCCTTCCAGTCCGAATTCTTTCAGGATTTTCTCTGCCGTCTCTTTCTTTTCCAGAAGTTGATAATACGCATTTTTTACTTCCTGATGCGTTTCTTTTTCTGCAATCAGATACCGCTCAAAGGTCGCCATCTTACTTCTGCCATAGAGCGGAGATCCCGGTGCAGACCATAAAAACCAGAGAATATTCCTGCCCCGTTCTTTCTCCTCCTCTTCCATTGAGAAGAATGCTTTACGCACATACTGTTCCAGGACATCGTAGAGTGCCTTTCCATGATAAGTCTGCCCATAAACCGGAACTTCCATAAAGCTTCCGTCCTCATTCATCGGCACACATCCATGATACAGAAGATTTCCATTGTATACTTTATAAAGGCTGCCCTTCTTTAACAGGAACTTCACATGCTTCTGCAGTTTCTCACAGTTTTTGAAGGCCCGTGTCAGCCTCTCCATCACGTTTTTCTCCTGTTCGCTCAGGGCATATGGCTCAGCCGGATCGATTGTCGGAAACCGCCCGTCCAAAAGCTCATACTGTTTTCTGTCAATCCTGATCTGATTTGTTTCGTAGTCAATCTGATCAAGGAGACAACGTCCATTCATTCCAAACTCCGGATTTTCGCTGGCAAGCTGTCCTTCAATTTTAAACTGAATCACTGAAATTGCCTTGTGCATTCTCTGCTGAAGCGCCAGCGAAATATCTGCTTTTTCCTGCTGGGTTTTGATTCCGAACTGCCGGGCTTCGTCATCCACATAGGTCTCCAGCGTAAAGGTTACAAGCGGAAGCATGTTGATGCCGTATCCATCCTCCAGAATGTCCAGATTTCCGTACCGGAGGCACAGGCGAATCACCGTCGCGATACATGCCTGTTGTCCGGCTGCGGCTCCCATCCAGAGGACGTCATGATTTCCCCATTGAATATCCAGTGAATGATAGTCCATCAGGCAGTCCATGATCTGGTGCGGCAGAGGTCCCCTGTCAAAAATATCGCCGATAATATGCAGATGGTCTACCACAAGCCTCTGTATCAATTCTGCCATCGCTATAATGAAAGGCTCTGCCCTCCCGATATCCAGAATCGTCTGAATGATGGCCTCATAATACGCCTCTTTGTCCGAAAGTTCCGGCTTCTCTGTAATCAGCTCTTCAATAACGTAAGCATAATCCGGCGGCAGCGCTTTCCGTACCTTGGATCTGGTATACTTGGAAGAAACGACTCTGCAAAGTTCGATCAGACGGTAAAGCGTCACTCGATACCAGTTCTGCATGTCCTCCCCGGACTGTCTTAGCTGTTCCAGCTTTTCTCTCGGATAATAAATTAATGTTGCGACCGACCTCTTCTCCGCCGTACCAAGGGTATGTCCGAATACATCATCAATCTTCTTTCGCACGGCACCCGAACCATTTCTCAGCACATGGGAAAAGGCCTCGTATTCCCCGTGAATATCCGACAGAAAATGTTCCGTTCCTTTCGGAAGGTTGATAATTGACTGGAGATTGATAATCTCAGTGGATGCCTTCTCGATTGTCGGATACAGTTCAGCCAGATATTCCAGATATTTATTTTGCTCCATATTCTCCTCCTTACCGCGGCGCGAAACGGATTTAAAGCCTTTCGAAAACCAGGTATTTCCCCTGCCAGAATCCCTGCTCTATATTTGATTATTATAAAACAGACAGGAACTGGTCTGACCAATTCCCGCCTCGTTTCTCTGCTTCAAATCATCTCACTGCCCGCAGGTTTTCCGTATCACTTTACCTGATGAAATGATTATATCATATTTTCTTATCAGTGCGTAAATTTCTCGTTCAATTTCCACTCAAATTAAAGCAAAATAACACCACAGCCAAATCCAAACCGCTCTTCCTGCTTCAATGCCATCCTTTGAAGAAACGTAGAGTCTGGAGTAAGTCTCTTTTCTTTCCCGTTAAAAAGATTTTCCATTGCCTGATCTGAATTTCTGCTTGTACCAATTATCTGAAACTTTTCCGCAAACTGCCTGATATGGGAGGACGGAGAAAGAGCTTGGATCATCGGCGGATAAAGCAGCCAGCTGTAACACAGAAAAGCCTTATATTTCGTTTCAGGATCAATCTGAGCAAAGAACTTTTTCGCTCTTTGGAAGGAGTCCTCCACCGCCTCTGTATGCAGATCTGCCCCTCTTTGAACATGACAGTTTAACACCGGACAGCCGCAGGGAAGAAGTTCTTGTGCATTCGTGGAATAAATCATATAAAAATAATCATCATCCAGATATACCATTTGGAATGGCTGAAACTGCAAAGAGCCAATTTTAAAAATCTCAGCATTCATAATGTGGCGAAACCAGATCACATCGTCTTTTTCAAGCCCGGCCCGGCCGGTTTTCTGAAAATAAATCTCTGCCCGCAGCGTAACATCCTGGAAGGTATCAAAAATAATACTGTCCGAGATTCCCCGTGCCCTGTATTCTTCATATTTCTCCACAAGAAGACAGGTAATGACAGCTAAACGGACAGCCGGAACCTGATCACACAGGAAAAACTGGAAATCCTCTCCCTGATACGCTTTGTCTGCAAGCACTTCCACTGTGTCACCCAGCCTGTTTATTTCCTTTTGAACCGCTTCCTGAATCTGATCCCGGTAATGCAGTTCTGAAAGCATGGTATGCAAGGTCATTCTGTCACCTCCATAACATAGTTACGGACTGAGAAAGCTTGTCCCTTTCTCAGTCCATCCATTGATGTTATTTTTAACATCCTATTTCTTAAACACTTCAGATTTTATGCTTTTCCAGCCACTTACCGGAATACTCCGCGATCGAACGGAGACATCCGTCCTCCATCGGAGAAGTCAGTCCCGCTCCCTTTACCAGTCCGAGGAATGTATCCGTACCTCCGCGTTTTACAAACTCTTTGTATTTTACCCAGGCCTGATCCCAGTCTTTTTCGATTTCCAGCCAGAACTGCAGCGCCACGGTCTGTGCCAGACAGTAATCAATATAGTAAAACGGTGATGCGTAAATATGGTTCTGTCTCTGCCATCCGGCTCCTCTTTCATAAAAAGGAATTCCCTCCAGATCCAGATACGGGCGGTACCGTTTTTCCAGCTTCAGCCACGCTTCGTTGCGCTCCTGCGGCGTCATCTCCGGATGCTCATAGACTACCTGCTGGAAGTGATCCACCAGACATCCATATGGAATAAAATTCAGCGTTCCCTCAAGGTGGGAAACTTCATATTTCTTTGTCTGATGTTTGAAGAACAGCTCATACCACGGTGTCGCAAAAAATTCCATGGACATGGAGTGAGTCTCTGCAGCTTCCATGGACGGCAGATGCATGGAAAGCAGATCGATGTGCTTTTCCGCCATGTAGGAGGCAAAAGCATGTCCCGCTTCGTGGGTCAGCACATCCACATCTCCTGCCGTACCGTTAAAATTGGAAAAGATAAACGGACAGCCATAGCCCGGTATATCACAGCAGTAACCGCCGGTCGCTTTCCCCGGTTTAGCTACCACATCGAAAAGCTCCCGTTCGAACATCATTTTGATAAAATCCGCAGTCTCCGGGGACATTTCCGTATACATCCGGCGTCCTGCCTCCATGATTTCCTCCGGCGTCCCCTGCGGAACCGCATTGCCATCCGGGAAACGGAAGGAATCATCGTATATTTTCAAATGATCTACACCGATGCACTCTGCCTGTGTCTTCTTGATTTCACAGACAACCGGGACGAGATCCCGAACCACCTGATCGCGGAAGTCCGCAATGGCTTCCGGTGCATAGCAGTTTCTCTGGCGGCGCACATAGCCAAGCTCCACGAAATTTTTCATACCAAGGCGGTGTGCCTGCTCGGTACGGTTTTTCACCAGTTTATCGAAAATTTCATCCAGTTCTTCCTGATGATCATCAAAAAACTTCCCGTAGGCTTCGTACGCTTCCTTCCGGATCTCACGGTCCTGGCTCTGCATAAACAGTCCCATCTGGGAAAGATTATACTGTCCGCCCTGAAATTTGATCTGCGCTCCTGCAAGCAGAGACTGATACTGAGTCTGCAACGTGCTCTCCTCCTGAAGAAGCCCGGTAATTTCCGGTGAAAATCCTTTCATCGCAAGATCCAGATTCAAAAAGATCACTTTCCCGAATTTTTCCTCCAGTTCTTTCCGGAATGGCGAGTGAAGCAGCGCTTCCTTGTATTTCTGCATCTCTTCTTCGAGAATCGGAGAAATCCGGTCGTTATATTCCCGCTCTTTTGCATAAAATTCATCTTTCGTATTCACCGTATAACGGATGTATACGAGAGAATCTGCTGTGGAAATCTCCTTTTCCACTTCATTCATCCGGTAAATGGCCGCTGCCTGCTCTTCGGCAGAAGATGCCTGTTTTACCTCTTCTGTGATTTCCCTGATCTTCTTTTTCACTTCCTCGAGATCGATTCTTTTGTAAGAAAATTCGCTGAATGTTTCCTTTCTCTCCATATGACATTTCCCTCCAGTCTTAAGATAGATTCAGTATACCACATTCATACAGGCAAAAAAAGGCGGGGAGTACGACATTTTCCAGTCGTCTCCCCGCCTTTTTCTGTCTGTCTATTCTGTTTTTGTGCCCTCACACGCTCTTCCTAATGTGCAAATCCGGCAAACGATAATTCGCATCCGTGTCCAACACGGCTGAAGATATTGACGATTCTCGTCATGACTTCGGGATACTGCTCCTCCTGTGTCAGAACCAGTATTTTCGTATTATCTTCCGTAAACTCTGCCCGTTCCACCTCCGGGATTTCCAACATCTCTTTCAGGATTTCCGAAACCATCTCCTCTGTCAGATTTTTTGCCACTCGATAATACCTTCCCAATTTTAAGGCCTTCTTTCTTTAATTAGTTATTTCTAACTTTTAGTATAGTCCTTCCTTTTTCTGTTGTCAAAGAATTTCTGATAAAAAATTATCAAATATGGAATTTCCAGAATGCCCGATGTATCCTTTCAAACTCTTTCCGGTTAGTTTTCTTTCTGCTATACTATTTCTATATTTAATTAAACGATATGAAAAGAAAGGAAGAACGTTTTATGCAGTCTTTTTCATTGGGCCAAAATCAGATTTCCATTTTACCCGGCAGACGACCGGACGCACCCGTTATTTATCTTCCTTCGGTTAAGGACGAAGGTGCCTGCATCTCCCGGTATCTGCTGGAATCCGGCTGTCCGGATCTTACACTTATTTCGATCAGTGATCTTTCCTGGAATCACGATATGGCACCCTGGGACTGTCCGGCTGTCTTTCCAAAAGGTGATCCTTTTACCGGAGGCGCTGACGCATACATCCACCAGCTGACAGAGCAGATTCTTCCTGAAGCAGAACGGCGGATCGGATCCGAACCAGTCTGGAGAGGAATCGCCGGCTATTCTCTTGCCGGGCTGTTCGCCATCTATACGCTCTATCACACAGATCTGTTTTCCAGAGCTGCCAGTATGTCCGGTTCTCTGTGGTTTCCCGGCTTCTCCGAATACATGGAATCCCATTCCTTGGCTGTCCGGCCGGACTGTATTTACCTTTCTCTCGGGAAAAAAGAGCACAAAACAAGAAATCCTCTCATGAAAACAGTCGCACATCATACGGAAAAGGCCGTCTCCTGTTTTCAGTCACAGAACATCCACGTAACCTTTGAATGGAATGAAGGCGGGCATTTTGATCATCCGGATCAAAGAACAGCAGCGGGTATTCAATGGATCGTGGAACAGCATTGAATTCCATGCCAGATGGTGAAATATCCAAAAAAACCGCTGGATGCCCCACACAAAGGCACCAGCGGGTTTTTTGCTTTTTCTAACTGTTTTTACATCAATCTGCGGAACAGATCTTTCAGATCTTCCACGCTTGCGTCTTTCGGGTTGCCAGGCGCGCAGGCATCTGCATGAGCAGATTCTGCAAGGAAGTCCAGATCTGCTTCTTTTAATGCTTCCAGTTTTGTCGGGATTCCAACATCTACAGACAGCTGCTGAACGGCATCGATTGCTGCTTTCCGGTATTCTTCAACAGACATCTCGTCCACACCTTTGACGCCCATTGCTCTTGCAATTTCACGATACTTTTCTCCTGTACAGTCAGCGTTGTACTCCATTACGATCGGCAGCATCATAGCGCATGCAACACCATGCGGAGTATCATAAAACCAGTATCTACCTGATCTGGAAAAAATATCAGGTATTTACCCCTATTGCAGAGCGGATGCTGGAAATGGTGAAAGAACGGTTTACCGTCTGATCTCACTGATAATATTTTCGCGTATCATCTTCCGTGCCGGAATCATCACCGCCACAATGGCAAGCACCACATTCAACACCATGATTCCGGCCAAAACCATGTTCGGGACCGTGGAGGTTACATGTAAAAACTGTACGACATGTGCCATGTAGTAATCCATGACTCTACGAAAAATGTAATGATAACATACGAAGATCAATGCATCTGCCAGTAATCCATACAAAATACCTGTCTGCAGGATCATTTTGTAAAAGCCACTGTCCGTAATCCCCATGGCACGCATGATTCCGTATTCCTTTCTCCTTGCGAGAATGGTGTGGTTCATACTGTTCATAATGTGGAACAGGCTGATGATGAACAGAATCACTGCAATGCTGGAGAAGAAAATCTGCTGCTGGTTCAGATAATTCCTCTGTGTCTTAATCGCGGAAGTATAGTCCTGCAATACTGCTTTTGGAACATCACGAATCGTCTGCAGTAACTGATTACTTACGCTTGCCGTCTCTGCTCCTTCTGCCGGTGACGCATGGATAAAACTGTAATTCGTGATTCCGAAGTTTTCTTTCATCTGTTCATTTGTCATAATGATGCTCTGCGCATTTTCCCAGACTTCCGTATTCAAGAAATCCTGTTCCTGAGCCAGCGGTCTGCTTACAATGGCCGCGATGACAAATTCTTTTTCTATATAATTTTCTTCCTTGCTCTGAAATTTCAGCAGGTCATCTGTATACGCCTCTGGCTTTGGAACCCGCAGCGTAATCGTATCTCCCGGCTTTTTCCCGTAAAAATAGTAATTCCCCTGGCCATCCATATTGGCCGTCACAATCACCTGGTTCTCACTTTTTATGGTTTCCGGTGAAATTTCCCCCTCCAGAACATAATCACGAAGCTGTTCGATCATTGCCTCATCGTAACCATACACATCATATTTAATCCGGTACGTTCCATCCTCCTGCTGATTGCAGATCCCCGCATACCTCTGAATAAAATACGGTTCCTCATTTTGATATTGAAAAAAATCTTTCCATCTCTCATCCGCCAGGAATTCACCTTTTGTACGCTGTATTTCTCCCAGCATATACTTTGTTGCGTAGACCTGATCCGTTTCCGGCATACTTTTTATTTGATCCGCCACCGATTCCGGAATCGTATCTTCCAGTGAATTGGACTTTAGACCAATCCGGTATTCCGAACTAAGTCCGTCGTCCGATTTCAGAGAAAGCTCCGCATGCACTTTCAAATTCTCTACCATATAAGTGGTACATAAGAAAATACAGCCGCCAATGGACAGGGACAACAGAATCCCAACCACTTTCCTCCTGTTCGCAAACATAAATTTCCTTACTACCACTCCTGCCATGTTCACATGACGCAGTGCATAGATTTTTCTTCTTTTTGTAAAAGAAAGATCGCCGCTCATTCCTTCTTTCAAGGACTGTTTTCGCATGGACCGGACTACAAGGAACGCAATTAGCGCAAATGAAATCAGCAGGAACACAAATCCAAATACCATGGCGTCCCAGGAAAGATAAAACTGAATCCCTCCGCTTCCTTCTGCCAGCGTCTGGTCTGCGACAGATAACACCTGTTCTCCAAAAACTCCACTGAATCTCTGATACACAAGTCTTAGCATCCCGTTGCCTAAAAGGCATCCAAGGGGATATCCAACGAGAAACAGCATCCAAAGTTCCAGAAGCAACGTGCCACCGATCTGCTGCTCACTGACTCCCAATGTCTGCAGCATGGCATATTCGGAAGTCCTCTTTGACACAGAAATATTAAATACACTGTATACAATAAAAAGGCTGAACAGACACAGCAGCAGAATCATTCCATAGTAAGCCAGATTGTAATCGCTTTGTAATTGCAGGACAATATAGGTAAAATTCCCTTCCTCGCTGGTCAATCCGAATTTCACGGTATCATAAACGTTCTGGGGTTTCTCGCCGCCAAGATACTGTGTGACTTCATCGTTCCCGACAACAGCCTCGGAGGAAATCCGGTGTTCCTGTAAAAACGCATCCAGCTGCCTGTACAGCTTCTTGTCTTCATCGAATTTCAAATATAAGAAGGTCTGACTTCCCCGGCCCGTAAAAGAATCACTCACAAAGACTTCCATCTCACTGGAGCTTGCCGCCCATTCACTTTTGAGCACTCCTGTTACCACATAATCCTTCTCGCCAATCCGAAGAGAATCCCCAGGATTACCGGAAAATCCAAGATTGCTGAGTACATATCCGTCCGCTGCAATTTCATTTTCCTTTTCCGGGAAGGTCCCCTCCAGCAGTTCTCTATGTGCCATCTGGCGGTAAGCATCATCCGCGTGGATAAACGTGATGAAAAATTCTTCCGAAACCACATCGCGGATTTCCATCTTTCCGCATTGTTCCAGATCATATCCGTCTCCCTTGTCGCCGCTCTGCACAGACTCATATATTTCTTTGTCTGTCTCAACATAATAATGCCAGTCGCCGTAAATAGTTTTCCTGTTTGCAAGATCACTTTTCTGGCTGCTGTAAATCAGAGAACTGATTCCGGAAAGCAGTGACGCTGTTAATAAGACACTCACAAAAATGGCCAGTGTCTGGCTTTTGTAGTACCGCATGTATTTCCATGCCAGTTTTAACATACGCCATCACCGCCTTTTACCGGGAAGCTTCTCTTTCCCGTAATAATACATCCATCTTCAATGTGGATCACCCGGTCACACGTCTGGGCGATAGCTTCGTTGTGGGTTACCATCAGGATTGTCTGCTTATACTTTCTGCAGCTCGTTTTCAATAGCCCCATGACCTCAATCGTTGTGGCCGAATCCAGATTTCCTGTCGGTTCATCGCAAAGGAGAAGCTGCGGTTTATTGACAAGCGCCCTTGCAATGGCTACTCTCTGCTGCTGTCCGCCCGACAGTTCATTTGGATATTTCTTACGCTTCTCCCAGATGCCAAGCTCCCGCAGCAGTTCTTCCATGTACTTGCGGTTGATATGCCTTCCCCTGTCAAAGGTGACCGGCAGGGCCACGTTGTCATATACATTCAGCACCGGCATCAAGCTGTAATTCTGAAAGACAAAACCAATATTTCTTCTCCGGAAGATAGTCAGTTCTTTCCTCGACAAAGAACCGATTTCCCTTTTCTTGATGAAAATCTTTCCTCGTGTCGGATTGTCCAAAGCACCGATTAAATTGAGAAGTGTCGATTTGCCCGAGCCGGACGTGCCTACGATAGCAACAAACTCGCCCTCTTCCACCTGCAGATTGATATTTCGTAATGCCTTGACCTGATTTTCTTTTTCGCCGTATATTTTTTCCACATTCTGTAATTCTAAAATACTCATCCGTCATCGCTCCTTTTCTTGATACCTCCAGTATAGAGGGAGGATCTTGCAATTTCGTTACAAAACGGATGATTCGTTCTTACAGTTTTGTAAGAACACAGAAAAACAGCTGCCTTTTCCATACTCGGAAACAGCTGTGATGTAACCCTTCTCTTTTTCCAGAATCAGATTCGACAGATACAGGCCGATCCCGGAGCCTTCCATATTCTCCACTTCCGGACTTCTGTAAAACCGTTTGAAAATTTCTGTCAGTTCTTCCTGCCGGATGCCCCGTCCCGTATCTGCAATCTGAATTTCTGTATACAGTTCATACGGGCGAACCTGAATCCGAATCGCTCCGCCTGGTTCTGTATACTTTACGGCATTTTCCAATAGATTCACAAAGACTTCGGCTGTCCACTTCCGGTTGTGATACAGCAGTCTGTCATCAAATTCTTCCATTTCAAGGCGGATTCCCTTTTTCTCCATCTTCGCATAGACTGCATCCACCGCATCCAGAATGGTCTGCTTTATCTTTGTATCTTGCACTTCAAATTCATCAATATTTTGCTCCAGCTTCACCATTTTCGAAAGAGACTCTACAATCCAGTTCAGCTTTTCAATCTGTCTCTGCATTTTATCCGCAAATTCCGCTTTCTTCTCCGGCGCCAACTCACCTGTCCCCATAATTTCCGTATAAAGAGAAAGATTCGCAAGCGGGGTTTTCAGTTGGTGAGACATATTGGACACCAGACTTTTCACCTGCTCCTTTTCCTGCTCTGCACTTTGGGCGTGATTGCCAAGTACTTCCTGAATCTGCTTGATCTTGCTGATCAGGGCAGAATATTCTCCTTCCTCAACATCAGAATATACAATCATTTCCTGACTTAATACGCTGTCCAGCAGGCGGTCAATCATGCGGTATGTTTTTCTTTTCTGATAAATGCCGTAACAGACAGATAGAAATAAAAGTACGGCTAAGATGATCGTAATCCACATCGTTTTATTCCTTCCAGATGTATCCGATTCCATGCACCGTTTTGATATGCACAGGATTGGATGCATCATCTTCTATTTTCGTACGAAGCCTGCTGATATTGACAGACAACGTATTGTTATCTACATACTTCCCGTTACTGTCCCAGATTTTCTCTAAAATCTGATCTTTGGAAAGAATATGGTTCTTATTCTCGATCAGGTATAAAAGCAAACGATATTCTAATTTGCTAAGTGGAATTTCCTCTCCCCGTTTCCACACTTTACAGCTGCTCTGATCGATGCTTAATGATCCGGTGACAATCTTGGCAGTTTCCACTTTTTCCTGTAAAATCCGCTTCATTCTCGCTTTTAATACGCCAAGGGAAAATGGCTTGGACAAGTAGTCATTGACTCCCAGTTCCAACGCCTGAATCTCATCCAGCTCGGTATCACGGGCAGTCAGCATAATAATCGGAACATTGCTGTAGCTCCGCACCTCTTTGCAAAGTTCAAACCCTGTTCCGTCCGGAAGATTGCAGTCCAAAAGGACAATATCGTACTCTCCCTTCTCTATTTCTCTCAATCCTTCCCTTTTGGTTCCCACTTCTGTAATATCATATCCATCACCGGAAAAAGAGAAGGATAAGCCTTCTCTTAAATCCGTATCATCTTCTATTATTAACAGTTTGTATTGATTCATGTTGCAGTTCCTTTTCAGCAGTTTTTTCAATTATAGCATAGATTGCAGAGAATCTCTCATCTATTTTCTATCTGCCCCTTCAATAACAGGATTTCTATTAATTGATAGAATCCCACAATTCCAATGCTCTGTTAATAATTGGGAGGATTTCTTCTTTTCGATTGTTCAATAAATTTTCCATATGTTCTTTTTGCACATCGGTTAACTTTTTCGATGGATTCATCACATTACCATTTTCGTCTATTTCGACCTCTCCCGGATATAAAGCCAAATATATGTTTTTATTCTCATCGATATTTATTGTAATATCCCTGTCACCTTTGCGGGCAGTCAGTACGAAATTATCAGTGTCTAATTCATATTCGCCGATGCTTTTCGGTTCTACGAGATAATCAACATCATTCTCTGTTAAGGCATAATATCCCTGATACCTTTCGATAAAATCTTCATTCAATTCTTTTGTAAAACCGGCATTCTCCACTTTGTCATACATACGATTGTGTTGCATTTTACATACACCTATATAGATCCCGGCAAAAACTCCGACAGTTAAAATGCACGTTATTAAACCTATAAAGGCTTTTTTGTAAATCTTAAAGTGATCCATTCTTTTTACCATGAGCATATCCTCCTTTAACATCGTGTCGAGCGACACATCAAATTCATTGCTGATTTGAACAAGCGTTTGTAAATCAGGATAACTTTTTTCATTTTCCCAATTAGAAACCGTTTGTCTTGTTACATGGAAAATTTTTGCAAAATCTTCCTGTGTCATGTTTCTCTGTTTTCTTATTTCGATAATCTTTGCACCGATGTTCATTTTGTTACCTCCTTCTGGATTCATTATCGAGCTCATGGTTCAAAAAAGCCAGCAACTTACCTTTACACACCTAAAATACTTACGCAAAGAATCTTTGACAAGCAGAAAAATGCAGAACCGCACAGCCTTTCGGCCATGCCGCCCTGCATAAATAGAACTACTTCCTTATGTCTTGAGTAGTGATAAGGAAGTAATCGTATCTTGCAGGGCGGCATAGCGTGTGGCTATGCCGTTCTGCCTTTTCTTTGCCGTTCAATCACTTGACTGTCGTTAGGAAGATTAACTTCCCCAATGAAGTTCCAAACAATCTGCACTTTCTGTCGGCGGTGGCCGCTGGACTTATCCGGCGCATGGACTATGATTTTCTTCACAAACTCATTCACTATCGTAGGGGTTAATTCTTTCACGCCCACATACTTGCGAATGACGGCGGCAAAGTTGTCAAAGTCTGCCTTGTCCTGCTCGAAGATATGAACAGCGTTTTGCTCTGCATGAACAAACTCCGTCAATTCTTTCTGCTCGACTTCATACTCCGCAGACAGTTTCAAAAACCGTTCGTGGCTGATTGTTCCGTTTACATCATCTTCATAAATCCGCTTGAAAATCCGGTCAAGTTCGGCTATCCGTTTCCTTGCCTGTTCCAATGCTTTCTTGCGCCGCTTCATATCCTTTTCCATTTTCTCAAAACGCTGCTCATACACCATATCGCGAAACGAAGTGATGTCGTCGATAAACATAGCGGTTACATCAAAAATCCGTTTTAGGACAATCCGTTTCAGCGTTTCCTCTCGGATATAATGGGCGGTGCAACTTCCCGTATTGCTCTTGTAACGGGAACAGCGGTAACTGTCTTGCGAGGGTGTCAAACTTCTTGCCGTACAGAAATGTAATTTACTGCCACAGTCAGCGCAGAAAATTAAGTTGGAAAACAGCCCTTGCCGTTCCGCTTGCTTGGCGGGGCGGCGTTTGCTTGCCCTTAATTCCTGCACCCGTTCAAAAAGTTTTTCATCAATGATTGCTTCATGGGTATTGCGGAAAATCCGGCGGTTTTCGGGCGTGTTCTCATACCGCTTTTTCAGTTTGTTTGACTTGGAATAGGTTTTGAAATTGACCGTATGCCCGCAGTATTCAAAACGCGCTAAAATCTTGGAAACAGAGTTTGCGTCCCATAAATACGGATTATCCGGCAAAGGCTTTCCGGCGCATTTTGCATAGTAGGATTTTACCGTCAAAACTTTTCCCTTTTGCAGTATTCTTGCAATCTGCATAGGACCTTTCCCGTCTACACACAGCGCAAAAATCTTTTTGACTACTTCGGCGGCTTCTCCGTCTACAACCCATTGTTTCGGATTATCCTTGTCCCTCAAATATCCGTAGGGCTGCTTTCCCATATGTTCTCCAGCGTTTGCCTTTGCGGTAAGTATCGCACGGATCTTCCGGCTTGTATCGCGTGCATAGAAATCGTTGAACAGGTTGCGAAATGGGGTAAAATCGTTGTCGCCCTTGTCGCTGTCCACACCGTCGTTGATTGCAATATATCGAATATCACGCTCGGCAAAAAAACTCTCGGTGTAATAGCCGACTTTCAGATAATCGCGTCCCATGCGGGACATATCCTTGACGATAACCGTTTTGACCTTTCCCGCTTCCGCAAGCCCTATCATTTCATTCCAGCCGGGTCTATCGAAAGTTACGCCGGAAACGCCGTCGTCAATGAAAAAAGTCGGGTTAGGGAAACCGTTGTCCTCTGCATACTGCAAAAGGATTTTTTTCTGATTGACAATGCTGTTACTGTCCCCATCAAGCGCGTCCTCTTGACTTAATCGGGCATATAAAGCGGTAATGTTGTCGGGATAATTTTTCGTTGTCGTCATTGTTCATTCCTCCTGTAATGAACGCCCGACAAACAGGTTGTTATCTTCATTATAGCGGACTTCTTTTTCTTTGTCAGTAGGCGTTTTCACGGTTTCCGATTTTATGAGCCGTTTCATTTTGTCATAGAGCAGTTCAGAGCCGCCGCAAACCGTTGACACTTCATAAAGCGTGCCGCCAACTTTGTATGTAACGGTTTCATTCAGCGGATTGCCCTTTTTCGGTAGCAAATCGTTGTATTCAATTTCTCGTTTCCTTTCCATTCCTTTCCTGTCCTTTCCTTATTTTGGGTAGGGAGCAAGCACAGCAAATGAGTACCCATTTGCCGCTTGCTTCTTCCGCAGCAAGCATAGGAAAGGGGTACCCTTTCCGTAAAATGCGCCGCATTTTCTCTTGTTGGGAAAATCCCAAACCCTTTTGTGTTCTCTCACTCAATATCCCGTCCGAAAAGCGGCTTTTGTTGCACTTTGTCCCTCACTATATACAACACCGCACTTTGCGATTTTGCCAAAGTTTTGAGAAAGTTTTTGAAAAAACTTCAGAAAAGCCTATTCAAAACACTCCACAGAATGTTCCTAACTCTATTGACATTCATTGAGTTTTTATATATAATTATTGTTATATAACATCAATAATTTTTTGAAAGGAAAGTACTTATGCCACCAAAAGTAAAAGTAACAAAAGATATGGTTATTGACGCTGCTTTTGAGATAGCCCGTGAAGCAGGAGCGGAAAACATCAATGCAAGAACTGTTGCAAAGAAACTGAACTGCTCCACACAGCCAGTCATGTACCATTTTGCAACGATTGAAGAATTGAAAAAAGCGGCTTATGCAAAAGCAGACGACTATCATACAGAATATCTAATGAATATTGAAAGCCCGCAGAAAGGCGTTATGCTTGGAATTGGGTTGAATTATATCCGCTTTGCGATTGAAGAACCGCATTTGTTCCGCTTCCTTTTTCAATCGAACTTTTTTAATGGAACGACTTTGCTTGAAATGATAGATGCCGAAGAACTTGCGCCTGTTCTTTTGGCAATGCAAGGAGCAGTCGGAGGAAGTATAGAGCAAGTGAAAGAAATTTTTTTGACAGTTTTTTTATTTGCTCACGGATATGCGAGTATCATAGCCAACAATTCTTTGGAGTATGATGAAGAACTCATAAAATCTCATTTAGAACGGGCTTACAGAGGGGCAATATTAGCAACACAGGAGGAAACAAAATGAGAAAACTATACGAAAAAAACGAACTGACTTTTGCGATTGTGTGGATTGTGATTTATTGTGTGCTGCAATCTTTAGCCAATCCACTAAATGAAAAAATAGGGGTTGAATATTCTGCAAGTGCAATTTTTTCTATATTACAGTCCGTGATCCTCTTGGTTTTTATTCGAAAAAATAACTTACTAAAACGATATGGGCTTTGCAAATCTCCTATATCTGCCAGCCGCTTTCTGTTCTATATTCCCTTGATAATTTTAGCCACAAGAAATTTTTGGAACGGAGCGGCGTTTAATTTGAACTTGGCAGGAACTGTCTGCTATATTGCCTGTATGCTTTGGGTTGGATTTTTAGAAGAAGTTATTTTTAGAGGACTGCTTTTCAAAGCGATAGCAAAAGACAATGTAAAAACGGCAATTATCATTTCAAGTGTTACATTTGGTTTGGGACATTTATTAAACTTGGTAAATGGCAGTGGTGCGGGAATAGCAGAAAACTTACTTCAAGTTACAGGGGCGATTGCGATTGGTTTTCTGTTTGTCATTCTTTATTATCGTGGCGGTAGTTTGTTCCCTTGTATAATTACGCACTCCGCAATTAACATCACAAGTGTTTTTGCAAATGTGGTAGGATTGACGATAGAAAAGCGTATCATCTTCCAGTTGGTACTGTTTGCAATTACTATTACTTATTCTTTTATTCTCACAAAGACACTCCCTAAAAATCAGTATTACGACAGGGAGGATAACTGATATGGAAAATGTGATTTCAGAATGGTTGCGCTGCCCTGTTTGCGGAAATAAGACAAGGCTGAAAATCCGTGGGGACACAGAACTAAAATATTTTCCGCTGTTCTGTCCTAAGTGTAGACAAGAGACTTTAATCAATGTAAAACATCTGAATACCACAGTTATCAAAGAGCCAGACGCACAGACGCAGAGCCGATAATACGCAGATGAAAATGCGGTTATCGGCTTTTTCATATTCTCTTGGAGAAATGTAAATGCCGCCATATCGACAAACTTTTCTTGACCTTTTAGGGAAATAGCAAAGCCAAGAAAAGCCGTCAAGGGTCAAGATAAACGCTTCGCGCCCTTGACGGCTTTTCCCGCCTTTGCTCACAGGCAGACAAGAGGGCGCAAACGGAAAGACCGCTTGCGCCCTCTATCTATCATGGGTGTCGTGTGGTCATTTAGGGGTTAAAAAAGCCTTGATTTATGCGGCTTTGCGGGCGCGAAAATGGAGAGATAAGGGTTTTATATTCAATCCCTCAAAAACAGCGTTCTATCGCGTAACAAAGCAGATATACCGCATTTCACGATATACCCGCTTTCAGTTACTACAACCTGTCTGTCAGCCGTTGAATTGTTCCTTATCCCTCTTTATCTTGGGTACAGTGCTTTTTCTTTTCACCTTATTTAATCGGCTGTCGGATAACCGTTTTTAAGTTTTCCGGCTTACACTTACGCACATCACTGAGATAAATCTCATGGTGATATCTTTGATCGGAAAAATCCAGTTCATAGCCTTGTTCTTTGGCATACCGCTCCATCTCCCGGACCGTCACCGGCTCATTATCATACGGACCGATATGCATACACTGGACGCATAACCCCTCATGGTAAGTAAAAAATTCCACTTTTGAAAAATCCATCTGCTTTTTCACACTTGCTTCTTGTATGGCCCAATCAAACTCCTCCCTGGTAACGAACTCCGGAAGGCGGATAAGAGAAATCCACTGAAATTGATCTTTCCGTGTGTAATCAACACCTTGCACTCCGTCCTGCCACCAGAATCCCTCCAGTGGCGGGACCACATAATCAAAGTATCCTTCTATCCTGTGTTTGCCCATCTTACTCATTTTGATGGTGTAAGCAATACTATACAGCAATCCGATTGCCGCCTTATAATCTCCTTCTTCTTCATTCGGATCCCCCATTCCTCTCACCGCCAGGAAGTTCATCTCAGGAACTTCCACAATCTGTGGTTTCCTGGGCGGAAGATAAAATTCCTTATACTCTTTTTTATAATCAAACGCCGTCATTCTTTTTTCCTCCCTCTCTTTGGTTTCTGTTCCGGAAGCGCATTCTTTAATCCGATGTAGAAATGAATTTCTGCATGTTCCATATCGTCATTTTGATACTCTTCAAAATCACAGAGATATGCTCTCGGGAGATCCATTTTCCAGATTTCCTGCCAGGCTTTTGAAATCTCTTCAGACGATGTACGCATATCGCATTGGATCACAAATTTCGCATACGGTCCTGCTGGAATTCTGCGAGTCTCATACCGGGGATGTTCCGGCTGATGTTCTACTGCATAACAAACCATTATCGTATAGTCGTCATCTGCATCTCCGGCATAGTCCGTATAAAGCCCAATGGCTTTTCCATCCGTCTTATCCTGTATCCTCTCATAGATTCCATCTGTGTAAAACTGACGCCATAGATCTCCGATCACCGCTCCCACATCGGGTGCATGATTATTGGTACGGGCAACAATTCCTACCACCACTTTTTCTTGTAAATTTACGATTTCATAATTCATGTTAAATGCTCCTTTCCGTTTGGTATTTTCATTCTATCAAACCAAACAGGACAACTGTTTGTCATGAATCTGCATATTGTTTTTGCAGTTCTTGTCCAAAGGAACTCAATTTTGGCCGGAGAAACGCCGGTTCCAAAAGCTCTGCACCGCCTTGAAAAGATAAAATCCAGCCAAGGATCGCATCCTCATCGGTAAATCCAAAAGAAAATAACAGTTTTCCATCTACCTGCTGAGTAAAACAACCAGGTCCGTATTCTTCTATCAACCGCCACCGATATTCCGGTACAATCAATGCTTTTACCAAATAGGTGTGCGGAAACACTGTTTCATTGGACAGATCCGGCAGTGGTGCTGCCTGTTTTTCAAAAGGTTCCTCCATCTGCAGTTCTGTCATCCGGTTCAGTTTAAATAATCGGTAATCTTTTCTTTCCCGACAATATCCCCAGACATACCAGCTGGCCCAGCGGAAAATCAGATAATAGGGCTCTATGAGCCGTTCACTTTCTCCCTTCGGGGCATAATAATGGAAGCTGACACACCTTTCGCACTCAATTGCCCCATGAATCAGTTCTATCTTTGGTGACAAAGCGGTTTTGCTCCAGGAAGAAAGATCAATCAAAATATGCTGTCCGCCCGGCATAAAATCAGAGGCACCAGCAGACAGCTTTTCCATCAGCTGCATATACCGGTTTGTACCACTTACACTGTCCAGACTGCGAAGACCTGCAAGAATCGCCTGCATATCGGTGGAGGTCAGCAGCGTACTGTCTATTTTATATCCTTCCATAATGGAGATTCCACCGTTTACACCCTGGGTCGTTACCAACGGGATACCGGCCTTGCACAAATCCTCAATATCCCGGTTGATCGTCCGTCTGGATACCTCAAACTTTTCTGCCAGATAAGGAGCAGTCACCTTATCCTTCTGAAGAAGGATGGATAAAATTCCAATCAGTCGATCTATCTTCATTTCCATCATCTCCTTTGCATTCAGTATAACTACGATCTATGACAATAGCATGTCATGTTTTAATGCAAAAGGCAACCAAAACGTACATTAAGAGTGGATTTATAATAAAAGAGCAGGAGGGACACAAAGCCCAATACGCCTTGTGTCCCTCCTCATATGCAGCATCGCTGCTATATCTGTTTTTTGTTAAAAGAACAGATACTGCTTATCATAATCAATAAAATGAAAGCAAGCGTTACAATGATAGAAACATAGAAATCCGATGGAACCCTCTCTGATGTGAGTAAAGACACACACCCTGTTGACAGTAAGTATGGATTGTACTCTTCAAGCTTCGGAAAAATATACGCAAGCATAAGCACCCCTGCAAAACCGCCTGCTAAAAGAAGGGATCCATAAATACTGCCAGACAGAGCCCCTCCAAGAAGCATCATTGAGATTTCCAGTACGCCAAATAACCACATACAACATGCAGCAAAAGGTAAATTTGGCAATTCTCCCGGCAGTAGATACCTTGTATAGATCAACGTTATTACAAAACATATCAGATAGCTCACTGTCCATATTGAAATGATTGCTGTAAACTTTGAGAGTATGACCGTTTTTCGCGGCAGCCCCTTGGTCAGCATATTGATCAGTGTTCCTTTGGTAAGTTCATTTGACACGATACCGCTAAAAACAATGACAAAAAGAATAAGCTGTGTTGACATGTTTTTATAAAACTGTATCCATGAATCAACGGTATGCGGTTCACCAAGAGTAATCGTCATTCCTTCCGGCATAAACGACGAAAGAAGTTTCGGCATAATTTTTGCCGTAATCGGATTCAGCATACCGAAAAGTAAAAAAACTGTAGCAACAATAAGCAATTTATATGTTCTTATACTTTCAAGAAATTCTTTTTTCGCCATGGCAATGAACGCTCTCACTTCACCACCTCCAGAAACAGATTTTCTAACGTAGGCTCTAAAATTTCGACCTTTACCGGATAGATTTTTGTTTTATAAATAGCATCGTAAATCTGTCCTGCTGCCTCATCGATATTCTTTGACCTCAATATCACCGTGCAATCTGTACGCTCCGCATTTTGAAAAAGCATACCAACACATTCATTCCCAGCAAAACGTTGCAAATCTTCCGGCGAACGGAATTCGATCTGCAGTGTGTCAAGACGATGGTTTTGTTTTAACTGAGAAAGGGTCCCGTTTAACACTAAACTTCCATTGTTCAAAACTGCAACGTGATCACAGATCCGTTCTACATCAGACAGGATATGTGTTGAAAAAACAACGGTTGTTTTTCCTTTAACTGAGAGCAGTATGTCAAGAATTTCCTTTCGCCCAATCGGATCAAGTGCGGAAGTCGGTTCGTCGCAGATCAACAGTTTCGGTTCGGCCAACAATGCCTGTGCAATTCCAAGTCTCTGCTTCATCCCACGGGAAAAGCCCCCGATACGTTTATTCGCTTTCTCAAGCCCTACAAGTGATAAAAGTTCTTCTGACTTTGCTTTTACTGTTTTCCGATCAAGGCCAGTAATCTCACCGCAAAGTGCCAGATATTCTTTTGGTTTCATATAACCGTAAAACTCAGGAACATCGGGCAGGAAGCCAATATAACGATTAGTTTTGGTTTCGCCGTATGTTACCTCTTCTCCGCATACCGATATTTTACCGCTTGATGGTTTCAGCAGACCTAATATCATTTTCATTGTTGTTGTTTTTCCCGCACCGTTTTGTCCCAAAAATCCATAAATTGTATTTTCAGGCACGGAAAGGCTAAGGTTATTGATAACATTGTGCCCGCCAAATTTTTTACTGAGATTTTCAATTTTTAAAATACTCATTCTTCACCTCTGCCAAAAATAAAGTAGACAATCGGCCCGATTATCTGTACAAACAATACAACAACAATCCAGAAAGACTTATTGCCGAACTTGTAATGTGAATGCCTCAAAACGTGTATCAGTGCTGTTATTGCAAGAATCCATTCAATTATGATCAAAGGAATCAAAAAAGGAAGATATTCTACTAAAACATCCATAACGCTATCCTCCTAACACAGATGTAAGTTTTTCGACAATATGCCGATACTTTACATGATCAGCCAGTACCGAAAAGACCGGATTCTTCGCAACACCGTCAATGATGCCTTGCCTGACTGTTTTATCATCCCGCGGTGCATGAACACCTAAATCAAGCTCCGCCAGCCACTCATCAATTCTGTCAAAAAAGCGATCGCCGTGAAGTGATATTGGATAAGATATTCCCACTGCTAAATCACAATACTGTTGTAATGCCGCCAGTGCGTTGTCGGTGTCATTTTGCATGGCAAAAACCGCAGCCACGTTTAAATATGCAGAAAGCATTGTGGCAGGATGTAACTCCGGTGCATGAAAAGTATCAGAAAGACAATTAATCCGGTCAATGATATTTTTCGAGGCTTGTGCATCTGCTATCTCAAGCTGTAAAAGCGTAGTAAGACTTTGCATGATGTTTAAGAAATTTTGGTATATCTCAATTTGTAATATCTCTTTAGCCTTATCCGGCTTACCACTCATAGAATACCCCATTGACAAAATATGATTTTCATTCAGCACAGGCGTTTTTGCGTCTGCGAGTAATTCAATGGTTTTAACAGGTTCTTCCAAAATGATATAGCAGGTAGCTTCCATTACATTGCTCTTCCTGCACAATGTTAAATCATCGCTTTCTGTTTTTATTCGTGAAAACAGATCAATCGCTTCGCGGAGAATTTCCTGCTGCTGGCTTCCCTTTGCCAACATATAGTGATTCAGCAACAATGCACCGATTTGAAAAAGCAGAGGAAAACATGAAAAGTATTTTTTTCTGATTTCTCGAATTTCGTCCATCACTTGATCGAATGGTTTTTGAGCAAAATCATTGGATAACCGCAGATACAGTTTTTGTATGTCTTCTTTTGTCATCTGCGGCTGATAATTGATAAGCTCATCAACCGTAATATTAAAATACGAAGCAAGCTGCGGGAGAAATGTAATATCAGGATAGCTTTGTCCCGTTTCCCATTTCGATACCGATGCTTTTGATACTCCGATATAAGCCGCAAGCTCTTCTTGGGTGATTCCTTTTTCCTTACGTTTTAAAACAAGTATTTTTGCTATATTTAGTTCATTCAACTTTATCACCTTCCTTGCCTATTATTATACCTGTATTGATCGTATTAACAATGGATTAGAAGTTGATTTTGGTTGATAAAATCAACCATAAGGAAACAGGTCTGAATCATGGGAACGGATAGCTATATAAAACAGAGACTTTGAGCTTTGTTTACCAATAAAAAATCGGAAACCGCCCCCTGTCCTTTGACAAGTTCCGATTCCCGAAAAATACATGTTTTTACAGTTTTTCATTTTTTAGCACGAAGCTGATTCTTCATTCAAGCATCATTCATTAAGCAAACATGCTGTCAATGCCTTATATTCACGAAAATACATCCCACTTTTCATTTCCATGTGCCCATATTCCTGATGCTTTGAGAAAATTTCAATCGCTTTTTCCACCGGAACCCATCTGGGCTCCAGACCTTCTTGTTCCTCCTGCTCAGTAAGTGAGCGTTCCGTATGACCATCAGCTTCGCAGATAAAATAATGGCTCTTTGCCCGATAAGCTCAAGTTGCCTGATCTCAATTATAGAAATTATAGACAAAAGGCAGTTTCAGGGCATCATTCGTGAAGTGCTTCTATGAACAACCGTTCTTATCTGTCAGGTGATTAACACAAGTCCGCACTATATATTGGCTGCTGGGTTTATAAAGCATCCGTCTCTTATATTTACCTCCGCATTCTCCACAGCAGATCCGACCGGAAAACCATACCAGTTCTGGTATCTTCCGGTGTCATAACCATTTCCTTTTTAGCCCCACTATTTCACGATCACCATCTCCCCGTCCACATTGGCATAACCGTATTGGGATAGGAAATGATGAAGGTTCCATTCTAAAAACGCCGTTTGATAACCCACTTCACATTCTCAAAAATAGACACCGACTCGCTTTCTGACAAAATGCTTTTGTCAAAGTAAAGTCCGCCAAATTTCCACTCGTTATTGGATTTGATATAGTTTTCTACAATTCCTCCTTACATGTCTGTAAACAAATTTTAAATATGCTTGCATTTGCTTGCATTTGCAAAAGAAAGTGGGTATAATATATCCAAAGGAGTGTGATAGATATGGCAAATACATCCGCAGTTTATGCCCGTATTGATAAGGAGCTAAAAGAAAACGCAGAAGGAATCCTTTCTCAGCTTGGGATTTCCCCGTCCAGCGCAATCCAGATGCTTTACAGTCAAATTGTACTAAAAAAGGGAATGCCTTTTGAACTGCGCCTGCCTTCCACAAAACCTACCGCAGTCGGCGATATGAGCCGGGAACAGCTGAATGCAGAGCTTATGAAAGGTGTGGAATCCATGAAATCCGGAAAAACCTATACAGCAGATGAGGTGGATTCCGAGTTAAAGCGGGAGTTCGGTATATGAGCGATACCTATTCCATTATCTACTCCTCGGAAGCCAAAGATGATCTGAGGGAGATTTATTCTTACATCGCTTATGACCTGCAGGCACCGGAGACAGCAGAGGGCCAGGTCAATCGTATCCGGAAAGAAATCCGGTCGCTGGATTTTATGCCGTCCCGATATGCTGTCGTGGATTGGGAGCCGTGGAAAAGCATGGGGATGCATCGGGTACCGGTAGACAATTTCATCGTCTATTATGTCGTAAATAACGGCAGCCGCACGATAACTGTGATCCGAATTTTCTACGGTGGCAGGGATATCGAGGACATCATTCAGGCAAAACGTGAGTAATCCGCAAAAAGGAACAGAATAGCTGTTCCTTTCTGCATTCAGAACTTATCAAGCTCCTCCTGAGCGACAATCCACTCATACTTCACGCCGTCATTGACTTTTCCCATCCACTTTTCCTGCCTCCTTATACCTTTCCTTCCAGATTATTCTTGTTTCCAACCTGTCAGCTCCACACCCCTAATATCAAAATTGGCCACCAACTCTCCATTATTTTCCAAAGTAGACCAGTTTCTACTTACCTATAAAATGAAAAAATCCGGAAATCGAAACCTGTCCTCTGACAAGCCCCGACTCCCGGAAATCCCTTGTTTTCTATACTTTTTCAGTATTCTATTCTTTAACTTTTGACATCAGCACAACCGTCTCAACATAGCACGAGGAAATGATTTAGATATACATTTCCTCCACCTGTTCGTAAAATGCCGCCCCAGTACCATATCGACTACTTTTTAGCTGATAGGGTTCACGGGAACATGTCGGGACGCCAAGATTACACCGTTCACCTAAAAATAAATATCTGATTTGCCTTCTCAACAAACGTATCTGCTGAATCCCTCCACTGTCCCGGATAATAACGGTAACTCATACGACTTAACTGACCATTCCCATCAATTTCACATTGAGTACTATATTTCGTCTTACCCGAGTTCGATGTATAATGGAAAACAAGAAAACCGTATTTGTCAACCTTGACGTATTTCCCATGAGAAACTGTTTGAGCCACCTTGCTTAGTTCGTTCAAAGGTACTCCATGCCATTTTTCTCCAGACTGTTCTTGTTCATAGATTACATATTCTTCAGGTGTATATCGTTTGGGCGGCTCATAGGTTTGTTTTCGTGACTGTTGTAACTGAGCATCTAAAAATTAAATTTTTTAAAATACTACCAAATAATCCCATGTTTCTCCCTTCCTCATAAATCTTTTATAAACCAGTCAACATAAATAATCAATTTCAAATATGTTTTCTATGGTTTGTAAACTCATGTTCGTACAAATATACACGCTCTTAAATCCTTCCAAGGTTTTAGGTATTTCTTGCTCCGTACTATAAGAAATCTCTATATCCTTATAGCCCTGCATCCCTATTCCATTCTTAACCTTGCGCCCCTTATTCTTCCCTGCATCCTCCGTGATGGCAATATACGTATCAGCTCCTACACCGTTATCGACACAATAGGTGCAGATATATTGCCAGACTCCCAGCAGAAAATTGTAAAAATAGACCATCTTCAGATCTCGAAGATCTGACTTATACACAGGGATGTTTTCCGGCATAATATGGAATTTAACATTCTCTTTAATTCCGGCATCTGCCTCTATCATTTCTAGAATGGCCCTTACCAGCCATTTTCCATTTGTTTCGACGTCCAAAGACCTTGTGACAAAAGCTTTTATTTCTTCAAGAACAGCCTCATATTCGTTCTTCAGGCGATCATTAAAAGCGGCCAGCACCACCTCATCGCCAAACTTTATATATTCGGTGTCCAAATCCGGATCGCAATTTTTGAATTTAGATGCGTAAGTCGTCAAGGTGTTTCCGTACATACCCTTCACACCACGATCAAAAATCACCAGCAAATCTTTCAAGATTTCTTCTTGATTTCTTACCGGCTTCTTTCTTGCCTTCAATATCAATGTAAAAAAAATGCCCCCACAAAAGCGAATCGGCGTTTCTCCATCCATTCATTTCACCTTCTTTTCAAGTAATTATCTGCGATCAACTGAATCAACCCGATAAACCCAAATCACTGATTGACCCAGAACTCGATAAACTCAATGATCTCCATAGCAAAATAATTCGATTGCTGAAGATCTTAAGCGCGCTAAAGCAGGAGGATTACATCCCGATTCCAGAACTGTCGCAAAGCAGCCATGGGGTCGAATGTCTACCTCTTTGTTTTGGTGTGCTTTCTTCATGCATGCATCAAAGATCAAGCCACGGATGAATCCTCCCTGATCCGGCAATCGCCAAAAAGGAGGTTCATCATGAACAAAAAAGTCACAGAGTCAACCAGCGACAAAAAGTATTATGTACTCTTTGAAACTGACGAGGAAGGCATTCGCCAATACAAAGCTTCCTCCGAACAGGAGCGCAACGTCACTTCTCTCTCCAAGATGCGTGTTGAAGGCGAAATGCTTCCAGCTATCAAGCTGGAAGTCGATAAATCCACCTACGATACCTTCAAAAGGGACCAGTGGATGGAAGAATACCGCTACAAACAAGAAAACCGCTGCATCATCGGCGGAGCAGGCGGTAAATCCAGATTCTGTCCATGCAGAATTCCGAACCCTGAATACAAGGAAAGCGGCACTGTTCCCAAAACCATTATAAACGACTGCGCCAAGTGCCAGTATTACAGATCCTTCAAATCAGAAAAGGGCAAGGTTTTCTTCTCAACCCTAACCGTCACTGATAACCATGGAAATGAGGATCCCTTTGATCCCGCATCACCGTACCCACTCAATCAGGCGGACGAGTACATGAAACTTTTATATGGCCTGATCCGCTTTATCAAGATACACCATCCGAAATACAGTAAATACACGAAACTGGTGGAACTTCTCGGGCACGAATATACCCTCAAGGAAGCTTCTATCATTCTCGGTAAACCGTATCGGACGCTTTACGGCTGGATCCTTACTCTTCGTCCAATCTTTGACGAATATATAGACACCCTAAGCCACATCTAAGTCTAAAGAGATCCATCCACAGATTTATTCTACGGATGGATCTTCTTCCACCTCCTCTTCACTGTCATCAGGCATTTCAGAAAGCTTCTCCTTTATTTTCGCTATAAGCTGAGTGATACACTCATAAACACGTCTTGCCTCTTTATCGTCCGAAACACAGTTTTCCACTTCGATATCTTCAAAATCTTTATCTCCACTGTAAAAAGCCTGATAAAATGCTTTTACGTCAAATTGGAGTTCGGCTTTCGATATCTCAAAAATATTTTCTTTGTTGTCAAAGCATGCATAACCATCCTCTGTACTTCTAAATTGAAGTGTTCTTTTCATATCGTTTCCATCTCCTTCGTAATGTATCTAAACCACCCTCGATGTGGTCAGAAATGATATCGAGGATGTTATAATCCGCATCCCGATATTCAAGAGCCCCTGACTGAATATAAATCTTGTCATCTTCTTTCCCAATAAAAATAACATTATCGACATCAAGATTTACGATAAACTGCGGTCTATGGGTTACCATTAAAACTTGCCGATGTTCCCCCATAATCTTAAACCTGTCAAGCAGATAATCCCGAACAGCCTTCTGTGAAATATTATCTTCTGGCTGATCAATGATATACATACCATCGTGACTCGTTTCATAAGATAAGATATCAAAATATATTTGGGCATCTAGTCCGGAGGACAATTCCTGCGTCCGGTCTTTTCCCGCCTGAGTTATCGTAAATTTGTTCGCCAGATCGTCATCCAACTTTTCCTGTATTTTTGATTTCAACTCATTCAGTGCTTCTGATGGAGCTCCTGTAAAATATGAAAATCGTTCTGACAATTCATCCTGGCTCATTTCCAGAACAGACTTCTTAGTGCCTTTTTTCATCTCCGATGCAAAAAGGCTCTTAACATACTCTTCGTCAATTTCTGTTATTCCTAACCGACTATTAAATTCATAATCGTGGACACGTTCCGTCTGTATCTGAATAGTTTCCTTCTCAATGCGGAAGTCCGGCACTGTTAGCTTCTCTCTCCGCCTAATAATAGCCGCAATCGCTTCTGCTGCATTGTCAATATTCTCATTGTAAGTTGACAGCTTTTTTTGCGTATCCGAAACAGAGGACTGATATTTCTGCTTAAACTTACTGACAGCGTTCTGAAAAAGAGCGATTTTTGTATTTTCTCTTTCGGCCCTTTTCTTTTTCTTCTCATAACGCATGGACATACTGTCCAGCTGTTCAATAATATATTCCAACTGTTTTCTGTCATCCTGTTCAAGCCAGGGGCTTTCCATTATCGTCTCAATCTGTTCGACAACATTATCCAGATCACCGCTTATATTATTGTAGCCTTCTACACGTCGATTATTCTTTGAAACGGATCCAACAAACGTTATACTCTCTGCCTGTTCTATGTCTTCATCAAGTATCTTAAATCTACCCAGTTGAGCTTCCAAAAGTTCCAGTGCAAATTTTTCTTCCAGGAATGCAAAAATAACATTCAGCTTTCTCTGAATCTTTTCTTTGTATGCTCCTGACTTAATTGGAGCCGGATAATACGGACTCAGAAAATCGTCAGACTTGATTTTTTCCTGTTCAAACTTATCACGGATCTCACCCTGCATATCAAAAGCAAATATCTCTGCCGCAGGAATTGTTGTTCCAATCTCGATATTATGCTTTTTCAAATATTTTTCATATCCTCGAACCACGGACTTATTGAGCAGACCTTCCTGCTGCTTTCTGTATTCTGTTAACTTGTGCAGCAGCAGGGACTTTCCTATCGAATTGTCTCCAATAATAACATTGATTCCTCTCGAAAGAGGAACAACATAGTTTTCACCATCAATCGTAATCTGCAAGTTCTTCGTGTAGGTCTCAGTCGGATTGAAAAAGCTATTGACAGTCTTTATTCTTCTGTGATCTGTAATTGCCATAACCAGGCCTCTGAAACAGGGCAGGCATTTCACATAGGTATAGACGAAATCCGTATTATCATTTTCTGTCTCTTTGGGATAATGCCGCCAGTCATGACAATCAGACCCCGTAATAAATCGGATATCCTCAGTCAGATCCTGTGCATTCAGAAAATTCTTATTGAACACCTCGTTCTTACGGTTTTTGAATTCAAACGCTTCAAAATAGTCAGTATAAACAAACTCTTGGAACTTCTCTTCTCCAACAGTTTTTGCATCATTTTTGTACGGACGAGATGCTGTCAACGAACTCTTCTGATGAACAATAAGGGCTGTATCCAGATCAATGCTTCTCAAAATGGAAAGAAACTTTTCTTCTGAAAAAGCACTCCCTTTGTCATATGCAGTTTTCCCTTTATCATCTACCAAACAATCAGCGATCTTCGCCACTTTGGTCTCATCCTCATCATTAAAAACTGCAATTACATGTAAAATGGTCGGACCTTTTTCTCCGATAAACTCAACTGTAAATTCGACACCTGGAAATACTTTAATAACAGAGTACTGTTCATCGTTTTCGTAATCCTTCAACGCCTTATACATATCGAATCTAAACACATCGTGATCCGTAATGGCACACATTTGAACGCCATTGGCATTCAGTCTCTCTGCCAGAACGTCAATGTTATCTATTGTATTGAAAGCCACCTTCTTTTTATCCTTTGCACAAGAATAAACGGAATGGATATGTAAATCAATTTTATATCCAGTTTCTACTATCTTCATAAATCTCCTTACTCAACCCCCAACGCCTTAAACACCGCATCCTCCGCACTCTGATACGGAATCAACTGGAACGCACTCATCAACTCCGGCGGCACCGTTGCAAAATCTACAAATGATGTCTGCGGAAGCAGCACCTTCTTCGCCCCGGAATCCAGACACACCTGCAGCGTATCCGCCAGGTTATCCACTTTGATCAACGTACCGCTGATACTGATCTCACCTAGGATCGCCGTGGAACTCTGCACCGGTCTTCCCAAAGCGATAGAACACAGCGCAATCAGCGTTGGAAGAGCCAACTTCCCGGTCATACCGATTCCCTGCAGATCCTGATAATTGATAATGTAATCCTTCTGCGTTGTACTGATAGAACCACTGATCCTGTTACCGTTCGCCTTCAGATAATTGAAAGCCGTATTGGAAGATTCCCTCGCATCACGGTCAGAACCTAGTCCTGTCCGCTCCAGCTTGCCGTTACCCGGAAGCATCTGGCTTTCCAGGCGGAACACTCCGATCATCCCGGACTTTCCCTGTGATACGGTATAAACCTGTCCCGGATTGCACAGCCCTTCAGGGATCAGCTTGCCACCGCCCTGCTCAGGCACCGAAACATAATGCTCGGACATGTCTTCCAGATTGATATAGGAGAAATTCACATCATAAAACTCCATGCCACCCAGCTTTTTCAGCTGTTCCTTAACACGCCGACGCATTTCCAGAGAAATCTTCAGGATCTCTTCCAGCTGTTCTTTTGTATATTCGCCGTCCGGATACATGAGCTTCACAAGACCGCCCACCATCTTCCGAACCGCAATCGTATCTCTCTGATTCAGGTTCCTTCCCAAACGAAAATACTCATCCAGAGCGTCCCCATACTGTTCTTTTCTCAGCTCCCGCAGGAACTCAGCCAGATAATCCGTAATGAAACCATAATCATTTGTAAAATGCTCCGGCCGAAACTTCGGAATCTCCCACCCCGGAATATAACAATGTATACGATCCAGAAACGCTGTATCGGTCCCCATCTCCGGCGGAAACGGATCAAATAGACTGGAAGTTTTCAACAGAACATCCACACTCTGATTAATATTTCCCACAAAAACCATCGATGCGGAGGCCGCTTTTTCCTCCTTGCCTCTGGCAAAGGATCCGGACGCCATATAATCCTTCATGATCTGGATCCCGTCTTTATCCTTAAAATGAATACCGGCCACCTCATCAAAAGCAACAACATCCCACATACCGACAAGGCCAATTGTTTTCCTTCCCATATTATAAAAAAGGTTAGCCACCGTGGTCTGTCCGCCGGATACCAGAATACTGTTCGGCGATATTTCCTTATACAGATGGGATTTACCCGTGGATCTCGGACCCAATTCACACAGGTTAAAGTTATTCTCTACCAGCGGAACCATACGTAAAAGAAGCAGCCACTTCTCACGCTCAGACAAAACGTCCGGCTCCATACCGATAGAACGCATCATGATATCCAGCCACTCATCCTCTGTGAAACGCTTCCTGCCTTCCTTCAGCTCGTCAATCTCCACATGAGGCATCTGGATCGGAGTCAACTTCCGGATCTGTACCGGCATCCCATTCTTCTTTTCTTCTTCCACATACTCGTAATCAAGCTGGACAATACACCAGATACCGCCACAGAGCAGCCGGTCATACTTCTCCGGGTATTCATCTTCCAGAAGAACATTGTCGATACCCAGATTAGAGAAACTTGCAATATAAATATTCCGCTTCATATCAAGCCGTGCCGTAATCATATCGATGACGGTATAGCTTCCTTTTTTCCTGAGCTTTGACAGAACTTTCTGCGATTCATCCGGACGGACAAAGTTATCCGCCAAGATCCGCTTCACATTCTGTACCCCCTGCTCAATGATAGACTCATCATCGGAACTGCAATACTGACCAAGAAGAAACTCCAGCACGTACACCGGCACATTCGCCCCTTCCTTAATCTTCTTCGTCAGATCCTTCCGAACGATCTTTCCGTCAAAACTCTCACGGAGCTTGTTCTTTATTTCCTCACGCTTATTTACAGCATTTTCAGCGATAGGCTCCATACATTCTCTCCTTTCGCCTTAACTAAAGAAATCAAATTCATCCACCGCAAAGGCAATATCTATCTGGAACTCTTCCCTGGATACAACCAAGCCGTCCGCATCCGCAATCACGAGATAATAGATTTCCTTGTTATCATATTTCAGCGACTTCAGATTGAAGCTGCACCGGAATGTCCTCTCCTGTCCGTTGTCACTGGTCTTATCCGCAATAATCTTCGCAACATCGCTGATCTGCTTTCCATTGCTGTCCGTGAAATACAGCTGATAAGTCGCAGCCTCGCGATTATCCCCCACCGGTTCTTTTTGGTAGAAGTTCAGTGAAAAGATCATATTGCTGACTTTATGTGTTGCCGACAGAAGACTCACCTCCACCGGCTTCGTATCATACTTCTTCTGATTCCGCTGATACTGCTTACTCTGATTTCTCAGGAAATGATAATCAATGACCGGCACGACCATTTCCTGAAGGCTGATCCCGCCATGAACGAAATTAAGCCCGCTGCCGTTCATTTTAATTCTAATATTTTCTTTCGGTGCAAAAGCATCATACTCGGATGTTCCGCCCAGGAACTGAACCTTCTGCAGATAACCGGGATCCGAATCCTTCATCATGATTGCATAGCGTCTGCCATACTCCACAATGCGATTGACGAATCCGGTTTTATCAATCTTGTCATCCTCGGTCAGCGGACTATAGGTATAAAGGAATCCATGATCCGCCGTGAACAAGATGTGTGTCGCGCCGAAATCATTACAGATGATCTTCGTCAGGTTCTTCAATTCCTGTATTGCGTTATCGCAGGCCGGGAACACCATCGTATCGGATGTATGACTTGCCTCATCAATGGTATCGTGATAGATATACACAACATCCATTCCCTTTACCATTGCGCTTCGGTCAGCTCTCTTCGCATTTACCAGATCTTCATATTTTACTGCCACGCTGTTCGGCTTCTCCGCCTTCAGGATCCTATCCCGGTATCCGGCATCCGTTGAAACGCCGTCCGCCATAACCTTCAGGACTTCACCATGCAGCTCCACTTCCAGTTCCTTATGCGGAAGCAACGCAGCCATGCCGAACTTTGTGATGGTCGGAAAGATACCCTGGACATCCTGAAGCTTTACATCCGCCTGTGTCTCGCGTCTTAACTGCTCCGCAAGGGAAGCAGCCACTTCGTACCGCAGGGCATCGGAAATGACAACAAATACCCTGCTGTCCGCATTTTCAATGCGGTTTCTGTAAAAGTCTGCCTGTTGTGGCACTTCCAAAATCCGGCCATACTTTGCCAGTTCCTCAGAACATACGGTCTGCCAGTTGCCGCCCAGCTGCCCCAGGAACCAGTTCTTATACAGCCCTTCCACTTTCTCCATGACAGAGCGGAACAGGTCATGCAAATCAGAATTGTATGCCTTCAGGCTTTCTCCATAGCTCTTATGGAACAGACGGTAATAAGTATCCATCCTGTAATACTCGGAAGTATATTCTTTCCAGACCTTCTTCGCCTCAGCAGAATGGAAGCCTGTCGAATGCTCTTTATAGAACGCCTGCATGTTCGCCACCTGCAGGATTCCCTCGTAATAATCTTTGAATGGCTTATAGTTTACGCACGTCCGGCGTTTCTCTACTGTCCGCTTGATCACATCCACATCAATGATATGATCTCCGATCTCTGTCATCAGCTTGATCAGGATCACTTCATCCAGACACGGAAAGACTTCCGTATCCAGCAGATCACTGACCTCCAGCTTCATAAACCGCTGCGGAAGCTTCAGTTCATCCTCCACAGATTTTGCGATCTCTACAAGCTGTTCCCGATCTTCGGCATGAAGCCAGTCAGAAATAAAATCAAAGCAGAACGCCTGATGCGGCGAAGAAATGAACTTGTCCAGTCCCGCCAGATATTCTAGCCTCATCGTCCTTGTGGTTGCTGTCAATAACATATGTATTGCCAGCATTGTGATCGCCGGCTGATCAGATACATAACCAGATACCTGCTTCACTATGTTCCAAAAAGCCTTATCCGCACCATAATTCACAAACTCCCGGTACAGATTATTCGTATTAATATCCATTCCGGCTTTCAGTACTTCTTTCATGATTGTTGCCGGTGAGACATCCTTCAGACCACCCAGTGCTCCCATAACAGCCATATGGAGCTGCACCGGAATCACAGGTGCTTTACTCTGACTTGCAATCTTATCCCTGCGCACCTTTGCTTTGAAAAACTTCCGGTATTCCTTCACCTGTTTACGCATCGCTGACGTTGACGGAATCCCCAGCTCGTCCATCCAGATAGAGATCAGATCTGCCCGGAATTCTTCGCTATACATTTCAATATCTAGAAGCCAGTCATCCTCCGGCTTCTCATAGGACAGCGGGCAATATACCAGAAAATTGTTCGTGGTATTGTCCACCGACAGAAGTTTTTTCACCGCAAAGTTGTTGGTTCCGGTCAGTGCGACCAACTTTGCATTATTCAGCGTAACTTCATCCAGCCTCTCACGGAACTCTCCATCTTCATCGTACCAGAATATGATACGACGCTTATAGAATTCCTGCAGTGGTGCGGCAAACCGCTGATTCAATTCTTGTATGATTTTATCTGAATCCATACCGATACCTTCCTTACTTAAAAAAGTAAAGAGCAAAAACACTTGATTTTCTTCTACGCTCTTGACAGTTTCTTATTTTTAGCATATAATAATAACAACTCATCTAACATGTTTAGAAGGAGAATCCGGTTTTCGCATAGCGATTACCGGTTTTTTATTTTGGTTGGCTTTTTATGTAATTCTGATAATCTTTCTCATAATCTTTTTTCGCACTGATAAAAAATACCGGAAACGCAGTAATCAATGTCACCCGTTTTTCGCTCTTATCTTCCAATACCACCAGATAGTCGATCTCATCTTCCTGATACCTCAGGTATAATCTGTTCTTTTTATTGGAGTTTATTTTTTCCCAATATTTCACGCGGGAATCACCTGCATTATACATCATGATAATTTCCCGAATCCACCCCACTCTTGCTGCTCTAAAAATACATTTAGCTCTTGTGTCTCCGTTATCCATGACAATGGCTTCAAGCCCAGTTACACAATTTTCATCGCAATAAGCGGATAAGATATCATTATTGCACGGTTTTATGTCTAATCGAGGTTTTTGTTCAATGCTAGCAGAATGCCAAAAAATTTCCGCTTTTCTATCTATCCAGTTGAGTGGGACATAAATCTCGCGTTCTCCAAATGTCGGTCTGTTTTTTGTCGCGATTGTCGTTTTAAACATCTCATGGCATCTATCAAAAAATTCAGCTAGCGTATCCTCTTCTTTTATTTCTATCGGCCTAAGTTTTCCTGACATTTTTATCTCCCTACCTCTGTGGTCTCCACACAAATAGATTAAATTTTGACGCATAACGTGAAGTTGCCCTATCTATGTCTTGCTTTGACTGAAGCTTCTCAATAAATGCTATTTTACCTCTATTTGCCGAAGTATTTTCTTCAAGTTTTCGATAATGGTATGCTAAAGCTCCGTTAAATAAATCTGCAAGTTGCAACAGTTCTGATTCCCGTGAATTAATCTGACTAATATGCTTAATGACTTCTCCATTAAAATCATAGATATTATTGCACAGCACCTCTCTCAGCTTTTGAACTCGCCTTCCGCCTTTCGTATCTTTAATATCAACTAATATGTGATATTCATTGTCCGGACATACCACTGGATCTAACATCAAAAAGTACATCTTATAATACCACAAATCATAGTCTCCTTCATTAAATTTCTGGTGATCCAATTGTTCCTTACCAGTTGCAACGAGTCCTCTATAATGGAGATCCTTATTCTGCCAAAAATAATCCAGTAAATCCAAATAAAATTTTTCTTTTGATTCAGAAACTTTTGTCCATTTAATTTCAAAATAGCTACTTAAACCATGCTTTTTCTTAATTGCACGTATATCCGAATAGATATCCTTCTTCTTCTCTTTAGGACAATACATCGCACCGAGTACCATTACAGAAGATTGGTCATTCTGAAGGTGGCAGCTTTCATCACAATATACTGTATAAATCATCCCAAACACCTCCGTTTATTTAATTTTTGCCAGTACATCCTGAAATAATGCGTAATTATGTTTCACACCATCATCCAAATCAATGCTGATCATCTGATCCGCAAGGTGATGAATCTTTTCTTCATAAACACGAATTTCTTCCGCCTGTGCCTGCAGCTTATTCAGTTCTTTGTTCAACTTCACACGCTCGCTGGCCGCAGCATTATCAATACGTTTTTCCAGATCAGCCATCGCCGTGCGGTAGCGGCTCTGCTGTTCATGGACATAGTCCGTGCGTATGCGGGCAATGGTATCCGGCTGATAGCGGTGCATATAAATCAGAGCCTTAAAACCATTCTTCTTACCGCTGTCAAACAGCCAGTAAATCGGGCGTTTCTGATAAATCTTGCAATGGTCTTTGTAAAAATCATTCAGGAAATAGTTCCGGATCACATCCTTCGGCTGACCTTTGCCGCCTAGGGCATCAGCAATGAATTTCAAGTTTTCGTCCAGAGTGTCCTCGCCATAGACTGTCTTCACAAATCCTACGAAACGGCCGACGATATCATCATCAAAATATTCATCATCGCAGATTGGAATGATGTTATCTTTATCTGGAGAATATGTACATTTAGCTATACCATTTTCCTTCTTATAATAAAATTCACCGATTGGCATATACGGTCCTGGTGCTCCTACATACCCAGTTCCCGCTTGTGGAGCCGATGCTTCATAAAAATGCTCTGAGAAACGCTGCCCCGTCAATATAAGCCCTGGCTCATCCAAAGAATAACGACCAAACATACAGCCAACCGCATAAGAAATGAAAGAACGAATATCTCTGCCAAGGTCAGCCTTGCGGACAGTGACATCCTTGTCCTCAACTTCCGGTGTCAACTCGTCTTGCAAGCCGTAAATGTCGATGAAAATGCGGTTCAGTTCTTCCTCATTGGCTTTCAGCTGATTAAAACGGTTATCACATTCAGCCTGCCACTTGTCAAAGGCTTCGGCAATAGTAGAAACTTTGCGGAGCAAAGGATGCTTCTGGAAATCCCATGAGGTTTCAAAGGAATCCCAATCCGTTCTAACACTTTTTACAGAATCATCGACTAATAAATCTATCTTTTCCTTCTTTTCTTTTTCAAAATACACCGGAATACGTGCCATATCACCAACTTGTGTTGTTATAGTCGGATTCAATATTTTAATGCATTTTTGTGATATTTTAGAATTAAGGAATCCTAAAACATACAACAATTCATCCACTTTCGGGAAACCACTTGATCCTTTTACGTCAAAGAGAAATCCCCCTTCACAGTATCTTCCAGAAAATTGTGCACTTGTAATATCTGACCATGTAATACACGGTTTCAAATAATATGCTTGATTTTGTGGTCTGGATCTCAGTTTCCCTTCACTATTAAAACAATGCTTGATAGCATAGCCATCATTCTCCCAATTAACAACATAGTTGCGATTTCCATACCATCTTTTGAAATCCCCGCCTTTATTATACGGGAACCACTTTTTACCGCATTTTTGTGCATCATCTAAAGTTTTCATTCCAAATCCTATATTCTTCTTATCCACCTCATACCATAGTCTCAAGAAATCATCGTTATTTCCTGTTTGTAAACCAACCTTAGGTTCTGCAATTCTCTTTAATGGATCAGCTGTTTCAAATATTCTCAACAACTTTTCACTTGTCATAAATGCAATCGGACTTCCATCAATACGCTTATAGTTATCCTGATCAAAATCATGAAAATATGTGCATTCTGGATGATGAATTGCATCTAAGACTTTTTCCTTTTGAATATTCATTCCTCCAACAAATTTAGATAAGTCAAAATACTGACCCACCTTTCTACTTTTATCGTTAGTCAATACAAATGCGCAAATAGGAACAGTTGCTTCTTCAAATGCTGAATACTCCATTTGAATCAGTGTTGAAATGCCTTTATTTTCAATAATGTGCTTTCTCAACTTTTCATAGGTTTTAATATACATCCATACAAATGGCGTCATAAATCCTAAATATCCAGATTTTTTGCAAAATTCAAAATTTCTAAACATGAATACACTGAAAAGGTCTCCTGAATAATCCTTATAATTATCTGTCAAATAGTCTTTCAGCTTAGAATTATACTTATTAAGATACGGTGGATTCGTTGCCACAACAGTGTATTTGGTAGATAGGGTCTGTGCAACTTCGACTAAAGGCAACAGTTCCTTTAATACTATATCACGGGACATATTTATATCTTCCGTAATCTCAGCAAAACGGTCATACAAGGCAGACCAGCTCTGCTGTGTGACAGTCAAAATAGAACCATATTCCTTTGCATCATGCAATTCTCTGATAATGGTATCCATAGCGGTTTTCAGTTTTACATCCCCATTGCAAAAATACTCAAGCGCATATTCATCATAATTTTTATGCTTTTTCCCATCTTTATCAGTATGTCCGCTCTCTACAATGGCATACACATGGGGCTGAACACCACGGCTAAAGAAGCGGCGGTCATACTGACGAGCTTTCATCATTATCGCAAAGTACGCTAACTGGGCTGCACGCACATCAATATCAACTCCAAAAATATTATGCTCGATAATCTCTACGGTTGCTTTCCTTTCAGAATATCCATACTCTGTATAAATTTTCATAAGAACATCAAAAGCATACACCAGAAAATGTCCTGACCCCATACAAGGATCAAATATCGTCATCTCCTGTGGTGTAATATTATCTTCAATATACGAGATTTCACCATTCTTAGGGGCTACAAAATATTCTAATTGTTCTCTTAAAGTACTATTAGGCTTTCTTTCAATCCAATATTTTCCGATACTGTTATCAATGATATAGCGTACCACCCAATCTGTGGTAAATAACTGGGTTGCTGCTGGTATATCTTCTTTCTTAACAGGTTCCTTATTACTTATATTAACAACTTCATCATGTTTTTCTGAAATATAATATTGATAAAGCCAGCCAAGAATTTCAACTTGTCCATTCTCAGACCGAATATCAAAATTATCTTCCGGAACCATATCTATCATTTTATCAATGATACTACCTTCACGGAGCAGATAATCCGGCAACAGAAGTTCCGTGTAATCCTCAATCTTTTGAAACATGCGCGGCAAAATACCGGACAAAGAATTACACTGAGTGATCAGAAGATATTTATACAGTTCTTCCGTCTTGTTCGCATCCTTCAACTCAAAAACTTTGTCCATATTCAAGCCTTCCAGATCCAACTGTATCGCATCCACCAGAATCTGCGGCTTGAACTCGCCCTTCTCATTGGTGAAGATCCTGGTATGGCTCGGCAGATAATTGTTTACTTCCATGAATCTGAGCGCAGTAAAGCGGTTGAACCAGGTATAGGCCACTTCTTCCATCACCTGTTCAAATCCATCCTGGTTGATTTTTGCAATCAATGCCTGCCTCTGCTTCTTTTCTGCTGCAGTAAGCACCCTGCCGCCGATGCTATCCGCATCCGCAGGAGTAGTCTTCTTCTCCGTAATTTCATATTGCTCTGCCTTCTGTGTGACACGCGCAATCAACTCCTTACGCGCCCACACCGCATATTTCTTTATCGCATTTTTATCCATAAGTTGACTCTTCCTTTACTTAACTCCGCATAGGTTCAGCTAGGCAAATCAAAGATTTGCCTCCTCACTTAAGTTCGATACCGTCCGAACCCTTCAGTAATATCTTCAACTGATCTCTCAGCTTGTCCACATACGCGTCAATCTCAGCATCGCTTTCCAGCCTTGCCGCCTTCAAAAGCGATTGACGGAATATCGGCTTATACGTCTTCTTCGCAACCGGCTTCACGGGATCTACAGGCTTCGGATCAACCGGTTTCGGAGGCCGCTTGCTAAACTCGATCTTGGAAACAGCATCATCCCGGTAATTCCACATCGGAATCGGAAAGCCTTCCATCAATGCCAGGCTTGTCGTCTCTGCAATCTTTTCCTTCTGCTGTCCATAGTACACATCAGCCTTATCGCTGATTGTCTTGGCTGTCGAATTACCATCGTCTAACGCCTGATGGATCTCCGCCATACACTGACGGACTACTTCCAGAAGCTCTGTGCGCTTCTCTTCCAGCATCGCATCATGGAAAGCCTTTACCTTCGCCATCAGAGCATTCAATTCCGGAATTCTCCTGTAATCATACTTCCCATTGGAAGGGATCATGGTAATCAGGCGAATCGTGTTCAGCGCCTGATTTGCCTCTTCATCCTTCTTGAGATAGTCCAGGTCATTTCTCAGATCCTGCTCAAACTTCACCGCCGTATCAAATACGGAAATCTGTGTCTTGAAGAAGGCTTCCACATTCTGCATGGCATCCTGAGCATCATACAGATTGTCTTCTCGCTGAAGAACGCGCTCAATCAGAGCCACATTATCCTTCTGCTGTGACAGCACATCTTTTATAATCTGAAGTGCATTGCTGACCACATTCCTGTCCGGATACTTATGACCCTCGTATTTTGCCAGAAGGTCTTCATAGTGCTTTTGCAGGTCTTCAAACTTATCAATGATGAACTGGATCAGGCCGTCTTCATCCGCAGGCACATCCATGAGATTGAAGTAATCCCGCAGAAAATCTTTAACCGCCTTCATCCTTGTTGCGGATACCACCTGTCTCTTGGAAATCTGCGTCTTCCCGATCTCACTCTTCTTTCTCAGCATATCCGGAAGCTTCGGATTGTTCGGCTGCACCGTTGAACCGGCATATTTGATCGTCACTTTCTGCCCTACAATCAGCAGAGCCACGACAGCCGCAATATCAATCTCACGCCATCCATAAGGAATCGCCTGGTATCTTTTCTGAACATCCGCCATGGAAGTTGGCAGATGCTTTCTGTCCTGCATTTCCAGATACTCTTCCACCTTGGCAGCAGCATCCCTGTTCGGCTCCGTTCCCGGAAGCATCGTGACGGCGCCAGTCAGAAGCGCCAGAATATCCGCATCCGATTCAACATTCTCCACGATCAGATCCAGGTCACTGTACACGTGGGACACCAGATAATCAAGGGACTGGTCAATGACACTCTTCGCCTTGCCCTTCTTGATCTCATAATCCCTCTTCACCGGATCCTCTTCCTTTGAGGAAACGGCTGCTGCCTTGATCTCGATTTTCTCACCGTCCACATAGAACTGCGCATTGGTTATAGCGTCTGCCAGATCCGTCTGTGCAGATTGCTCATATTTATCAGCTTCATTCTGATAATTTGCAATGATGTCTCTCACGCTCTTTGGAAGCTGAGCCACATTCCGCTGCTTCACATACTTGCGGATCTTCATTGCATTTTCCAGCGATTCATAATACGGCGTATCAGCCAGTACCACAATAGCCTGGCCTGAGGATTCTGTCATCAGGCGAAGTTCTGCCTTCTCCTCAGAATCCGCTGCCACGGTCATAATCTTCAGCCTCATGCCGCCTGTCACCGCTCCGACCGTGGTATGATCCACCATCTGATCAAAGGCAAAGTCATACTTGCCATAGCGGAACTTTTTTGCTGTATAAATATCGCCGAATACCATATGTGCGATACGCTCCACGATCGCCGCGGTATCAACCGGCGTATTCTTGATTTCTCTCTGAATATCCTGTTCTTCATCCGTCAGGAAGTTATAAGTATCGCCCGTGCGTCCGATATAGTTCTGGCTCATCAGGCGGTCAAGGGATCCCCTCACCTGTTCCCTCATGATGATCTTATCCATGCGGATATCATCCGCCATCAGGATAACGATATTATCTAAATTTGCCTTGATGTCGTCGATATAGCGAACCAGATATAAAAGCTTCAGCACAGCCACATCCTGCTGCTCAATGCCGGCATTGGTGTCAGCCGCCTTCTGGCAGCGCTCGATGACCCGGCGGATAGAACTGTCAAGGAATGTGTGAACTGTATCGTAGAAGAGATAGAACGGCGCCAGTGCGAACTCGTCCTTATCCTCGATTTTCTGCGCCGCTTCCTGGAATCCGGACAGCATGGAACGCTCACCGCCGGACAGATGCTTTCCGGAATTACCGTGCTTGCGGATCTCGGCAAATACCTTCTGCATGATGATGAACTGATACGGTACGAATGGGAAGTCCCTTGCAAACTCCCCTGGGCCATTAAAACCTTTAATATCCAAAACCGCATCACCGGCAGAATAATTAAAACTGAACAGATTTCTCAGCACGGAATCATTCTCATTATATACCTGTTCCAGCTGCGGTGTTACCTCATCCTTCTTTCTGAGGATACGCTTCTGGATCACTTCATCTGCAGAGGAAGACGTCAGGGAGAGCCTGGTCTTGAATCTCGCCTGGATACGTGAGAACTGATCCTGTCTGGTCTTGATGATTTCATCGATCGCCTCCTGTCCGGTACATACCACCCAGATCTTTCCGTTGCACTCGCTTCCGATCTTCTCCACAAGCGACTGCAGGTTCATCAACAGATCAATACTGTCGCCCACATACTGGCCAACCTCATCGATCATAAACAGCAGTCTGAAATTTTTCGGCTTGGCATCCACGTATTCCTTCATTTCGGATACAAGCTGTGCAATGGAAGTCTCAACGGTCTCCGTGCCGTCAAACCAGTTATGAGCAGCGGTCTCGCTCATGCCCAGCACTTCAACCAGAGTATCTACCACATCATCCTCGAAGAATGCGAAAGCATCCCGGGATTCTACCCATGGGGAACCGTTCTTTTCTTCAAACACTCTGCGGAACTCTTCCGTCTTTCCCTTCTTATCAATAAACTGTTCCATCTTCGCGCACTTCAGGTTCTCACCATAGAAGCCCAGATAGTTGTAAAACATCTTTGCGAATACACGCAGAACAGCAGTTTTATCCTTATTGATGGATCCCTCGATATCTATATTGAACAGGATCGTGTCGGTTTCTCCGCGGATCGCGCTTGCGATCTGCATGAAAGTCGCCTCATCATCAAACTTCTCACGGAAATAATCCTCGACCTTTTTTCCATCCACTTCCTTGTTTTCCAGAAGGTATGACAGCATTTTCAGGAAATGAGATTTACCACTTCCGAAGAATCCGGAGATCCACACGCCCACATCTGCCGTTGGCTCCCGAAAAGATTCGGCATAATTATTGAAAAAGGTGATCATGTGCTTACGGATATCCCGCGTGATGACATATTCCTTAACTTCCTGCTTCAGTACATCAGCGGCATCCTGGTCTACCTTAACGACGCCATTGATCTTACGGTCGATGTCGTCATAAAACATTTCCTGTATTCTCATTTGTCAGTACCTCCTACAATACATGATGGTTGGAACCATCGATTCCAATAATATTAAATGCGCGGTAATATGGATTCGGTTCCAGCTTATCGAACAAACGCACAAATCTTCCGTCATATGTTCCCGGATACATCACCAGAATCGGGATATCCGGAAATTCAGGCTGCAATGCTTCCAGAAGGGAATGAATCCTCATAAACGGAAAAACTTCCCCAACGCCGGTCAGAAGCAGCACATCCCCCGGTTCATGCGGTTCATACTGCATCTTCTCCACAAAGCTCTTATTATTGGCAAACTTCTGCAGATTATGGAACAGGAACTCTTTGCCTTTCTTTTCCTCCATCTGTACCGCCTTTTCCGTGATACGCTTATCATCACAGATAGACAAGAATACCTTGTACAGATTTCGCTCAATCAAATGGCAGTCCAGCGACTGGTCTACAATCAGCTGCTCCGTAAAATGCCTGACGATCATTTCATCCTGGGCATCATAACAGAAAATACGAATATTCACCTCATTGCTGAGTCCCTTACCTTCCAGAAACTCCGGCTTCTGTATCTCTAATTTCAGATTATCCAATCTTTCGTTTATGTTGTTCATGTTCTCCTCCTATGAAAAGCAGTTGAACGCCGCCAGTGCTCTGTCATCGTTATTGCTTCTTATGGCATTCTCCAGCACTGGATTCAGCCATACCGGATTGATGTGATCCGCCCTGATGTCATCCAGATACTCATTCTCCGCAAGCACCCGGATCAAAATCTGCCGGATTTTCTTCATCGTGCTCTCACTCCATCCAGCCACATAATCATCCTGTTCCTGAAGCTGCATGAAAAAAACATTCACATCCATCTGGCTGAAGGAGAAATTCTGCATCCGGTATTTCTCACCGATCACCGTGATCATAAAATCCCATACCAAACGATACTGCTTCATCATCGCATATAAACAGATTTGCTTTGCTGCATCCTGAGGCATTGCCGCAACTGCCGCTATCAGGCTTTCATCCTGAAGGCCATGCAGACGCCGGATACAAGTCTTAGCCATTTGTCGAATGGATTTCTCTGTGGGGTATTGGAATAGATTATCCTCTACGATCCGTTCCTCCACATCTGAATCACTTAACCCTTCCTCCATCAATCTTGCAGCAGTCCGCATCTCATAAAACAAAAATTTCTCTCTTGTGATCTGGCCGCTTCCCTTATATGGGCTTACCATCTGATTTCCCGCCATCCGCTGCTTACCTTCCTTACATTCCCATTCTAATTATTACAAGGTTGCTGTCCCATAAAAATCCCTGATCTATTCCGGATCATCTTCAATAAAATCAATGATGTCCCCTACATTACAATGCAGCACCTGACATACCTTCATCAGCACTTCCGTGCTTACCACTTCACCCTTAGACATTTTCGTCATCGTAGCCCAGCTGATCCCCGCTTTCTGCTGCAGATCTTTCTTCATCATATCTTCATCGATCAGCTGCTTCCATAATTTTTTATAGCTTATTTTCATGCCGTACACCTCATGTCCGTCATCTTCAAATTCTTTTACAGGAACTAATTTACCAATCAATTTTCAGTATATCACAGCTCCTCAATTTTCACAACGAATAATCTTTAGTTTCTCGAGAATGAACATCAGTTAAAAGCGATAACAAGATATGAAATTAAAGACTTACTTTTCTCAATATCAGGCGTAAAATCAGACAGCACCACAGGCATCTCCTGCAGTGCTGTCTGCTAATACTTCATCATCTGCGGACCGGCCGCCGGCCGTTCAACTGGAACGCATCATGGGCTTTGATCTGCTTTACCGCCTGGCTCAGCGTGCTGCTTTTACTGTGCAGATGATACGGCAGCTGTCCATTATGACGATGAAATATGATCACCGTTCCTTCTTCCGGATACTCCGGATTATGCAAATACCAGTAGTGGCCGGTATTTTTGCTCATCAATGTCAGATCATAGTCATTTGCCATAATAATGTTAAAATAGCCCCGATCCAGTCCCTTTAATTCCCTCTCTGAAAACACTTCACACCGCCTTTCCAAAATACATTTTCAATGCTTTCTCCATGATTTCAGAAACATCTGCTTCTCCAACATCCGCCAGATACGCATTGTAAACTCCTGCGTCGATCCATATCTTGACTGTCTTCTTTTCAGCCCTGGATTTCTCGGGGCATCGGAATACATTCTCCGCTGCCTCCTGGTCAATCTTCCCGTTCTGTTTCCGAAGCTGTTCCGCCTGCTTGGGGCGAATCTTCTTGCCTTCCTGCTCCGCAACCTGACAGATCAGGTTCTGCTCTTCTTCATTCAGATAGGACAGATGGACCGCCTCCATAAAGGGCAACCTTCCATCATCCACCTGTTCCTTAAACTCCGGAATCAGATGATTCAGGCGCATCAGCCGGGAAACAGAGCTTCCTGACAGTTCATATTCCTTTCCAACGCTATCCCTGCTTCTCAACTTGTGGTCACTGTGACCACAAGTTGATTTCTGTGATGCACCTTCCAGAGCAACAATCTCTTTCACAATATCATTCCGTCTCCCCTGACAGGAAATCTTCTCATGCCGTTCCTTCAACACTGCCGCCTTTTCTGACGGCAGGAGATCTGTAAAGGACCGCTGGATCAGGTTCGTCTCAATCACATAAACATACGTCTCTTCCTCTGTCAGCTTATCCTTCACGATAGCAGGAATCTCCTTCAATCCCGCCAGTTTGGCAGCGTTTGCCCGGTTATGTCCGGCCAGCATCTCAAATCCCTTTTTTGTACGTCTTACGATCACCGGATTCAGGACTCCATGCTCCCGGATGCTCTGCACCATATCAGCCAGGCGTTCTCCCTCATACAACCGGAAAGGATGGTCGTGAAACGGCGTGATCTTATCAATAGCAATCTGCAGAATACCATTTTCAGACACAGCCTTATCTACTGCCATGTCTTCCGTCAGCAAATCCAAGGCGTCCTGGAATACCTTCCGTTTCGGGCTATTCGCCTTCATAACCTGCCACCTCCCTTGCCAGGCTCCGGTACATTTCACACACCTTGCTTCCCGGCGCATATTCCACCAACGGCTTACTGTAATAAATAGACTCTCCCACTTTGACCGTATTCGGGATCACACTCTCAAAGATCCGGATCTGCCCTTCAAACACCTCCATCACCTGCTCCGTGATCACCCGGCAGAGATTCGTTCTAGCGTCACACATTGTCAACAAGATACCTGCAATCTGAAGCCTCTCATTCAACCTACTCCGTATTTTTCTCACTGTCCGGATAAAATCCTGAAGCCCCATCATAGCCAGGAGCTGCGGATTGACGGTAATCATCACTTCATCTGCTGCAGCCAGCGCATTGATGGTCAATGATCCCAGCGAAGGGCATGTATCCACTATCACAAAGTCATACCGATCCCTGAGCGGCTCCAGGATACTTGCCAGCATCTTCTCTGCCCCCATCTCCATCCGCAGCCTACTGTCCACAGCAGACAGCATCATGGATGACGGGATAAAATCCACACCATTTCTTCTCTGAATAAACTCCGCCGGACCCGGCTGTTTCTCATCTTCCAGCTGACTCATCATCAGATGCCCGATGGTCAACGGTACCGCCGCCGGATCCTCAATTCCAAAACAGGTGGAAAGATTAGCCTGGCTGTCAAAATCTACAGCCAGAACCTTCCTCCCCAACTCTGCCAGACAATACGCCAGATTCCAGGAGCTGGCAGTCTTGCCAACTCCCCCTTTAAATGATCCGCACATCATAATCTTACCCATATCTGCATTGCCTCCTTTGACTCTGATTTTCTTATCATTCTCAGTTTCCATATTTCTTAACGCCTTCCGCAACCATCTGGCTCACTCCGGCAAACTCCCGTTGCTCGTCTTCAGCCTTGGAAATCACCAGTTTCCCATCCTCACATTTCACCACAATCGCATCATCAATCTCGAATCCCCAGTCCTTCAGCCACTGTCCCTTCAGCATGATAGACGGGATCGTCTTATACTGATAAGCACTCTGTCCACAGACCTTCATATTTCTTACACTTTTCTTTGCCATAGAATTGACTCCTTTCAGATTTGATCAGACCTTAGAATTATTACAGACTTGCCTCCATCACCATTTTTAATTCTCTCTGCCCAAAGGCGCCACCTCCTCGAAGTTTCGACCACGCACCCAATGCAAAAAAGCTGCTGACACGTTTTTCTCTAACGCATCAACAGCTTCTCAACTTCGATTCCGTATACTATTTTCAATGGCAGATAGGCTTCTATTCTGCTTTTTCCTTATCCCTGATTCTGCGGTAATCTTCCATATCTATACCGATCTTTACCGTAGTATCCGGTTTTCGGTTGCTCAAGAGGCACACAGTCTCGACATGCACCGTTCCCGGGAATAAATCCACACAGCTTACCCGTTCCGGCACATATCCTTTTCCTGTCAGCAGTTCCAGATCTCTCGCCAGACTGGTCGGTTTGCAGGAGATATAAACGATCCTCTCTGCCCCAAATCCAATGATCTTTTCCAGTGCTTTCGGATGTACGCCATCACGTGGTGGATCGAGGATAATCAGATCCGGTATTTCCTGCAGCTCATCGACTACTTTCAGCACGTCTCCGGCCCAGAAGCTGCAGTTATCCAGTTCATTCAATGCCGCATTTTCTCTCGCTGCCTCAACCGCTTCCTCAATGATCTCGACGCCGACCACTTTTTTTGCTACCGGTGCCGCGATCTGGGCGATGGTGCCTGTTCCGCTGTACAGGTCAAAGACAACTTTATCCTTCGTATCTCCGATATATTCCCGTGCTGTCTCGTACAGTACCTCGGCCCCCAGAGAATTGGTCTGGAAGAAGGAGAATGGTGTAATCTTGAATTTCAGTCCCAGAAGTTCCTCATAAAAATAGTTCTGTCCATACAGAATTTCTGTTCCTTCATCTTTTACCGCATCAGCCAGGCTGTCGTTTCTCGTATGCAGAATTCCCGCAAAAGTTCCTTTCAGTGGCAATGCCAGCAGTGCTTCTTTCCATCCACGTAGCAGAGCTTCTTCTCCTGTATAAGCGGATGTTGTAATCAGGTCCGCCAGAATCTCTCCGGTTTTTACCGCCTTTCTTACAAGCAGGTGGCGGAGATATCCGTCATGGCGCATCCGGTGATAGAACGGCACCTTCTGCTGTTCAAAATACTCTCTGGTGCATTCCAGAATCATCCGGAAATCCTCATCCACGATCCGGCAGTCGGAAACGGTCACAATATCGTGAAAGCTTCCCCTCTTGTGCATACCAAGAGCCAGCGGGCCGTCCTTATATTCATCGCCGAACGTAAATTCCATCTTATTTCGGTACGCTTCCCGCACCGGGCTTTCCTTGATTCCTTCAAATACTCCTTCCGGAATCCGGTCTTTCAAAAGTTCCCGCACCTGGGACTCTTTGAGCTCCAGCTGCTTTTCGTACGGAAGGCTCTGGTAGGAGCATCCTCCGCACTGCCCGAAATGCGGGCATGGCGACGGGATCTCATCCTTCGATGTCTCAAGGACTTCCAGAAGCCGTCCTTCAGCTTTCCCTTTTCTCACTTTATTGACTGCCACTTTTACTTTCTGCCCCGGAATCACATGCTTCACGACGATATCCTGCTCTTCGCCTTCCACTTTCACGATTCCTTTGTTTGGAAATTTGACGCAGCAGACAGTTCCTTCATATATGGTTCCTTTTTTCATGGTTCTTCTCTCTCCTGTATTGATTCTCAAAAAAATAAGGCAGGAAGTTGATTTCCTACCCTATCTTCTCTTGCTTTTCCAAGTTTTACTCTACTTCATCTTCGTCGTCGAAGAAGTCGTCGTCAAAATCATCATCGAAATCTTCTTCAAAATCTTCCAGATAATCCGGTGTAAAGAATGAGTATACTGCGTAAGCAATCGCTGCTACCGCTGCTACGGCTCCAATAATCGCCAGTACCCAAACAATCACCTTTTTCGTATTATCTTCATCTTTTTTCTGTAATAATTCGCTTAATTTGGAAGCTGCCATAATCTCTTCAAACTTTCCGCTCATGCTCCCTCTCCTTTCCGATGTTGCCATCTCAACGCTTATTCTTTTTGGTAATTATACCACTATCATAGACAGAATGCCATCCTTTTATGTGAACTTTTCCTGATTTTGTCATTTTATAAGAGTTCTGTTCACACCACACTCAGAAGCACAACGAGTGTGCACGCGGACGGCGGTTTGGGGGTAACCGTACTTTTAAAATTACAATTCACTCTCACCTTTTGACCGCCTGTCTGATCTGCGCCTACTCAACCTTCTTGAGTCTTGCGAATGCCGCAAACATTTTTTTCACTCCGACCGTATCGAACTCGACCGTTACTTCGTAGTCCCGGCCGCCTTCTGTGATCGCTGTCACCAGTCCTTCACCGAACTTCATATGACGGACACGGTCTCCCACGTCATAACCCGGTCCTTCTCCGGAAGCCACCTTAAACTGTTGCACCGGCTTTTTGATACCGAATGCCTGAGAATGAAAAGCTGCTTTTGCCTTGGCGTAGGTCTGGTTTCTTGCAATCTCTATCTGCGGTTTTTCTTTGTGCAGCTCTTTGTGCCCGCCCAGAAGTTCTTCCGGAATCTCCCGTAAAAACCGGGAAGATTTGTTGTACTGGGTCTCGCCCCGTACCATCCTTCTCCTTGCACAGGTCAACGTCAGCTCTTTCATGGCTCTTGTAATACCGACGTAGCAAAGGCGTCTCTCCTCTTCCAGTTCCATCGGATCATCTGCTGTGATGGTCATATAACTTGGGAAGAGCCCGTCCTCCATTCCCGCCAGAAAGACATACGGGAATTCCAGTCCTTTTGCGCTGTGAAGAGTCATCAGAACGACATAATCGCTCTCCTCGTCCAGATTGTCGATATCAGCCACCAGCGCCACTTCCTCTAGGAATCCGGACAGAGTCGGCTGTTCTCCGGTCTGCTCACAGGTTTCCTCGTAGGAAGCCACCTTGCTTTTTAATTCTTCCACGTTTTCGATCCGGCTTTCGGCGTCTTCCATATCGATCTCTTCGAGATAGCTTTCATAATCCAGCGTCTCGATAATATCATTTAACAGGGCAAGCGGTGTCATCCGGCCTGATTCCTCTTTGAAATGCTCGATCAAGGCGGTAAAAGATTCCAGACGGGAAACGGCGCGTCCGATATTCGGAATCAGGTCCGCTGCCCGAAGCGCCTCATAAAATCCGATTTCTTTCTGGATAGCATATTCCTGCACCCGGTTGATGGAAGTCAGTCCGATTCCCCGTTTTGGCACATTGATAATTCTGCGTACTGCCAGATCGTCCCGCCCGTTTTCGATGGTACGGAGATAGGCAAGCAGATCCTTGATCTCCCGTCTTGCATAGAAGTTGACGCCTCCGATCACTTTATATGGAATGTTGGTGGATACAAAGCGCTCTTCAAACATACGAGACTGTGCGTTAGTTCGGTACAGAACGGCACATTCATTATAGGAAGCGCCCTCTTCCTTGACTTTCTTCTGAATGGCTCCCGCAATATAGTCCGCCTCGTCGTAGGCATTGTCAAACTGACGGCAGACCAGCTTCTCCCCTTCCGGATTCTCGGTCCAGAGTGTCTTGTCCTTCCGGCCGTGATTGTTGCGGATCACGGCATTGGCCGCATTCAGGATGGTGGAGGTGGAACGGTAATTCTGCTCCAGCTTGATTACCACCGCATCCGGAAATTCCTCTTCAAAGTCCAGGATATTCTTGATATTGGCTCCCCGGAATTTGTAGATGGACTGGTCGTCATCCCCTACCACACACAGATTCCGGTATTTGGATGACAGGATCTGGATCAGACGGAACTGCACCGTGTTCGTATCCTGATACTCGTCCACCATAATATAACGGAACCGCTCCTGATAATACTCCAGCACATCCGGCTGTGTCTGGAACAGCTGGACGGCCTTCACGAGCAGATCGTCAAAGTCCAGTGCATTGTTGGCACGGAGCTGCTTTTCGTATTCCGCATAGACTTCGGCAATCTTCTTTCTGGAAAAATCGCCCTCCGCATCAAGTCGGTACTCCTCAGGACTGATCATTTCATTCTTTGCGGAAGAAATCGCTGATAAAAGTGCCCGTTCTTTGTACATCTTCGTATCGATCTGGAGATAACGGCATACTTCCTTCATCAGCGACTTCTGATCGTCCGTATCGTAAATCGTAAAGTTTGTGTCATATCCGAGCCGATCAATAAATCGTCTCAAAATCCGCACACAGGCAGAATGAAACGTACTGACCCAGATACTCTCGGATCCGAATCCGACCAGCTGATCCACCCGCTCCCGCATTTCGCCCGCGGCTTTATTGGTAAATGTAATGGCGAGAATATTCCACGGGTTGACCCCTTTTTCCTCGATCAGATAGGCGATCCGGTGCGTCAGCACCCTCGTCTTTCCCGATCCGGCTCCCGCCAGAATCAGAACCGGTCCTTCTGTCTGATAGACCGCTTTTTTCTGCATATCATTCAACGAATCATAAATACTCATTTTCTATGTACTCCCATCTCTGTTCGTAGTTTTATCAGTATACCATACATCTGTTCGATATTTCAAGGTATTGGAAGATTCTTCTGGCCCAACCTTTCACAAAAAACTTGCCATCTAGTTTTTAAAACTATATAATGTATATATGAAGTTTTTACACGAGGGGTTTTGACGTTATGACGATTGACACAAATGATTTATTAAACAGTATTTTAGACAGCCTTTCCAGAATCGATTATATCCATCCGGGTGAAATCCCGAATATTGATTTATACATGGATCAGGTTACGACATTTATGGAGACACAGCTAAGTTCCACGAAGCGCTACGAGCAGGACAAGATTCTTACGAAGACGATGATTAACAATTATGCCAAGAATCATCTTCTTCCAGCTCCGGTAAAGAAGAAATATTCCAAAGAGCACCTTCTTGTTCTGATTTTTATCTACTATTTTAAAAATCTGCTTTCGATCCACGACATTGAGCTGCTTTTGAAGCCTCTGACCGAGAAGTATTTCCAGACATCAGAAGATTTTGATCTGTCTGCGGTGTACAAAGAGGTCTGCCAGCTGGAAAAGAGCCGGATCACTTCAGTTCAGGAGGATATCAAAAATCTCTGGGAGGAATCTTCCCGGACTTATCAGGATGCACCGAAGGAGGATCAGGAATATCTGCAGCTGTTTGCATTTATTTGCTCGCTGAGCTTTGATGTCTACATCAAAAAGACAATTATCGAAAAACTGATTGATTCTTTCTCCGATGAGAAAAAATAAAAAAACAAGACGCTGAGGGCCGTGAGGCTTTCAGCGTCTTTATGATTACTCTTTGTTTTCAATTCTGTCAAATACCATATCGTACCCGTCATTGCCGTAGTTCAAAGAACGGTTTACACGGCTGATCGTCGCGGTTGATGCTCCGGTCTTCTCTGCAATCTCCAGATACGTCTTCTGCTCACGCAGCATTTTTGCCACCTCAAATCTCTGAGATAAAGACAAGAGCTCATTGATCGTACAGATGTCTTCAAAGAAAATATAACACTCTTCCTTATTTTTCAGGCTGAGAATCCCTTCAAACAGATTGTCCACAGCCTCTGTCTTAATTTTCCTACTCATATCTACCCTCCATATCTTGTTCGTCGGGCAATGTTTCTGCCGAGTACTATTTTAGCACACTAAACTCATAAAGTCCAGCAGTTGTTATCATTTCCGTTTGATAAGACTGTAAAATTTTTCATAAGACGTTGTGGCAATCAGTTCTTCCGGGAAATCGGTCTCCTGAAGAATTTTTTCGATACAGCTAAACTCTCCGGCGTCTGCGTCGATATGTGCGTCACTGCCTGTTGTGATATAAACGCCCTCTTTTTTGCAGAGTTCCAGAATTTCCTTTGCGTTGACCTCAGTATTCACACGGAATCCGCCCGGACGCAGAGAGGAATTATTCATCTCGAGAAGCGTATTGGTCTCCTTCGCTCCTCTGACAAGTTTTTCGTAATCGATCGGAAACCGGCCGTCGTCCGGATGGCCGATAATATGAATATACGGATTTTTCATCACGTTGAGATAGGCCTGTGTATTCAGCTCCCTGGAACGGCTTTCTCCATAGCACGGTCCATGGATACTCGCAATGGCCAGATCCATCGACTTCAAAACACCTGCCGGAAGATCTACCGTACCGTACTCGTCCATGATATTCAGTTCCACACCCATCAGAATGTGAAGCCCGTCCACTTCTCTTGGTACGACTGTATAATTCTGGAAATAAAATTCATGGCACGCTCCAGGCATCTCCGGTGCATGCTCCGTCAAGGCAAGCGCCTCCAGTCCCCTGTTTTTTGCGGCCTGAATCATCTCCATTCTCGTACTGTAGGCATGCCCGCTTACCACAGTATGAGAATGTGAATCTACTAAGATTTTCAAAAAGATCCCTTCTTTCTTTATATCTTTTCTACTTTACTGCTTTAGTTTAACATATTTTTCCATTAAGAACAATGATACATACTTCTTTCATTTCCGTCCATACTTTTGATTGAGGTGATCCAAATGAAGAAAGATTCAACTGTAAAGAAAGCCCGGAAGAATCCAGATTCTTATGATTATCTGGCCAATTCTGCTTCTGCCAACGACTGTACCGGCCTGATTCCATCCGCACCGCAGTCTGAAGCAGAACTTCAGTCTTATGAAGAAGTCTACGCCTATACTGCTCCAAAAATCAAATCCCAAAAAGGCTCTGATCAATCCTGAAAAAGGGATGCCCGCCTGCGGCAAGTTTCCGCAGACGGGCATCTTCTTTTAAAACAACGTCATCTGTCCTGTACAGTATTTCTCCTGCTTTGCGATCCTTACCTCATCCTCCGGCCGGAGATGTCCGGTCAGTAACGGGGAGGTTGGATCGTGTTCTCTCATCTTCTTTTGTACAAGATCCTTGTTCTCATTTGCGTAGCAGTAAATGCAGCCGTTCCCGCATGTATTGTATTCTCCGATATCACTTCCAAGAACACAGCTGCATCCCTCTCTCGGAGTCTTTTTCCCGCCCGGAATCTGCATTTCCATGCCGACCGCATGTTCCAGAATCTCCTTTGTCATACAGCCTGAAATATCGATGCCGTACGGTGCAAGTTCCGTTCCTTCACAGCAGGAACGTACCCGGATCTGATACTTCCCTGCAATCTGTGCAAACTCTTTTCCGATACAGAGCCGTTCCTCTTTGCGAACCGGCCGGACTTCCGGAAAATTCCGCTTCGTTTTTGCATACAGATCAATAAAACTGATCACACACTGATCGGTATATCCACTTAAGTATGCACACATCGTTTCAAACGCCTCCATATGAAAGGACAGGCTGTACCGGTCCGACAGAAAAATCGGATCATAACGCCAGCTGACAGCCCGTTTTCCAACCTTTTCGGAAAGCACGCGGAAGGATTCCAGTACCTTTCTCTTGTCCGGTACCTGCGGTTCGATCTCTTTTCCGTAGGGTGTGATCGTCACAAACCAGAACTGCGGAAATACCGAAATCTCATCGAGTCTTCCAAGCATCGGTTCCGGGTTCTTGGTACAAAAGGCAAGACAATCCACCACATCCGGCGTCAGACGGTACCGTGTGACCTGCTGCGGATAGTAAGGATTTCTCACAAGCACATATTTTTCCCGGATCCTCCGGAAAAACCAGTCGCTGTAACAGGCAGGAATATCTGTCCGCATCCCGGTATTGATTATCACAGCTCCCACTCCTTTCCTCCAGGGCTTTCCTTTGAAACGCCTGATCAGGACAGGGTAAATGCTTCTTCCGCGCCTGTCGTATCGATCAGTGCCGTCATGAGCGCATCCACGTCTTCCCCTGGAATCTCCCATACATTTTCTGTCTCACTTTCCTGCACATGTACGGTAATGGTCGTCTTGTCACCGTACTGCGGATTTTCAAGGGCGGTATTGAGACATTCGTAGAGCATCTCTCCCGCTGCCTCCGTCATCTCCTCATCGGTAGGCGCCGCCTGATTATTCAGAATATTGTTCTGCACCTGGGACAGATAATCCTGCAGTTTCTGCTGGAGCAGCTCTTCTATTCCTCCAAACATAATGATCGGTTCTACTTCCACGCCGACTTCAAAGCTTCCGTCATCCTGCTCTTTTGCTTCCTGCACGGTATATTTTGTCTTTTGCATCAGGTTTGGAATATAGCTCCGGTACTTTTCCGTCAGCTCTTCCGAAAATCCAAGGGAATCAAATTCCTGCATGTAGGAATCGATCGCTGCCTCGTACTGTTTTTTCGCTTCTTCTTCGCTGGACTCGGAAATTGCCTCGTATGCCTTTGTTTCTCCCCTTGTCACCATATCCAGAACGGCCTGTGTATATCCTGTCGCATCAAACGGCTGCTGGCATCCTGTCAGCAACATAAGTGACGCTGTCAGAATAAAAACAACTGTTTTCTTTACATACTGTTTCATCTTTTTCTCCTTTCAGTTTTTTTCAGTATAACATACTTTAAAAAAACTGTCATCCGGGCAGTCCGGATTCAACAGCTTTGCTTCCCCTTTTATAAAAAACCGGACTGATGGGAATACTGTCACCAGAAAGGAAATTCTTCGGGAGGTACTTATGTCAAAAACTTCTTTAGACCGCCGGGTTGTAACTATAATGAATCACATTCACGCAGGCGTACTGTATTGTAAAAACGACCGGTACTCTACCATATTGTACGCAAATGATTATTTTTATCAGATGATCGGTTATGAGAAGGATGAATTTGCCATTTTATTCAGCAACCGTTTTGCCGATCTGGTGGTGGATGATGTGGCCCCGATTCTGATATCGGTCAAGGAACATATCGCTCTTGGGAAAGATCTGGACTTCGAATACCGGATGCATAATAAAAAAGGGGAAATCTTCTGGATTCACGACACCGCAAAATACGATCCGGAAAATGACAGCTGGTATGTCACGATCATGGATATTACTGAAATGAAAAGTCTGAAATATGAACGAGAGCGGCTGGAATTCTATCTCAATAACATGCCGAACAAAATTGTCATCTGCAATCTGGATACTACCATTATCTATAAAAACAGACAGGCAGCTCAGTGCAGTTATTTCAATTCTGAGGCCACTTCCCTGTATCAGCTGGAAAGAGGGCATGTTCTTGTGAAAAGCCTAGATGAGATCCTGTGCCGTGCGTCTGACGGAGAAACGCAGGAATATGAAACACGATACCGGAAAAATGGTGTATTTATCGGTCATGACAAAAACCGTCTGATCCCGATTCGCAATTCAGAAGGGAAAATCATGAATTATATGCAGGTCAGCGAAGATCTGCTGGCGAAAAGCGACGGACTGACACGTTTTCCTACTAGATCCATGTTTGAATACTATTTTTACTGTTTTACCGGTTCCAGACCTGATACTCCTGTTCATCTGATGATCATAGACGTCGACGAATTCAAAGGGATCAATGATACTTACGGTCACCGGACCGGAGATGAAATCATACGTATGACCGCGCGTAAACTCACTTCCATGCTTGGACCGGAAGATTACATCTGCCGCTTTGGCGGAGATGAATTTCTGATTCTGTTTGTTGACCAGGCGCTGGAAAATATCATAAAAAAAGCGCGGTATGTTCTGAATACCGCGCTTTCTCCGGACAGCATAGGGGGAACTACCATCCGGATCACCTACAGTGCCGGAATCGCTTCACGCGGCTCCGGAGACGATTATGAAAGTCTGCTCCTAAAAGCCGACCGCGCTCTCTATCGCACAAAGGCAAATGGTAAAAATAATATTCATATCTTCAACGGATCCTGAATGTCACATCCGCCTCATTTTTCTCCGGAGAATGTCCTCCGGAGTTTTTTATATTTTCCTCATTTCGACTGCTTCCATTCTGAGAGACCGTCCGACTGTGCCAAGAGTGGACACGCCATCCGCCCGGGTCCACTGTGTCCATCCGGTTCCCTGAATATGTGCTCTCCACTCGAAATTTCCTTTCAGCCGCAGACATTCCAGACGTTTCTTTTCCCCGGCCGTTCCGATCAAGATATTCTGATTCACTGTCCCGTAGTCGATCCATCCTTCGTCCTGAATATGGGCCTGTGCCTCGATATTGCCGCAGTGCTGGCTTTTAATCCGCAGGGCTTCAAGCCGGAGGGCGGATCCGGTCGTTCCAGCAGTCATGCCGTCCGCCATCCAGACGGTATCTCCGCTTCCCTGCACATGTGCCAGATAGGCAATATCCGCAACTTGGATTTCCACTGCCTCGATCTGCAGCGACTTCCCTTTTTCACCGGCCCACTGTCCGTTGACACACCACCTGCTCCATCCGAGATTTTTCTGGTGCACACGGTACAAATATACTGTATCCCCGGATTCAATTTTCAGTGCTTCGAGCCGTTTTTCCTGCCCGGTTGTTCCGATAATTGTAGATTCTGTAATATTTTTGTACAGTTTGTCGCCGATATCCCGGATATGTACGGTCACATCCATATGCTTCACTGGAGAAATCCGCAGTGCCTCCACTCTCCTGCTCTGTCCGGTACTGCCGGCCATTGCTCCGTCACACTGCCAGTTTGCCCATCCGATACCACGAAGATGACCCTGGTAGGACACTTCTCCTTTCCGGTCCTTCCTCTCCTGAAAAACGCCCGCATGGTCAAGGACTGTTCCATCCGGATCTTCTGCTGTCTGCTCTCCTGTACAAAACCACGCCTCCGTCCTGCTTCCCGTCAGCCGGTTCAGATCGCATTGCGGGGTAATTCCAGGGCAGTGCCCGATACTCGTATACTGATGAAGATCTACTCCACTGTGGCAGGGATAGCCGGAATTATAAGTCCCGTTATTCAGGCCATACCGTGATTCCCACCATGCGCAGCCGGACGGGCGTGACCGGATAATCTCCTGATATCTGCTGTAATCCGCATAACCGGTGTACAGCATGAACTTCTTTCCGCTTCCGGCAAGATAATCCATTGCTCTCTTTACGTCGGTGGCCGCATTTCCCTCTTCCGCATCAAGCGCGTATCCGACAAAATATTTACCGGCTCTGGCCTTGCAAACCTCTGTCAGAAAGACTGCCTGAGCCGGTTCATTCCCGTTCCGGAGATAGGCATACAGCCAGTATGGAATCTCATTGTTCTCACAGCCTCTGATAAAATCATCCAGCGTAGGATCTGTGTAATCCGTCCCTTCCGTCGCCTTTGAGATCAAGAATGGGCAGTTTCTTTTTACAAGCCTCCAGTCTTTAACCGGCCTGTACCGGGAAATGTCTGCATAATATGCCATAGCCTATTCCTCCTTTTTCAACTGTTTCAAAATCTGATTGACGTAAGTACTTGCTCCTGCAGCAAGAACTCCCTGAACAATGGCCGTGAATACCGCAAGTGCCGCTTCCCGTCCTGAGCCCACTGGTCCGTTTGCAAATACCCAGATGCCGCAGAGCAAAATACCGGCGGTTCCAAGAATCACCGGAATCCATTTGTCTTTCACTACAGTCGTTTTCTTTAGGCCGATACCTACAATATACAATACAACTGCGACTACAATCAGTTCCGGTTTGATATACTCCGTAATCAGTTCCATATTTTTCCATCCTTTCTTTTTTTCCGGGAGGCTATTCCCCTCCTCACTCTAATTTATGTGAAAATTTCTATTTCGGAACATGGAATTTTCTCATTTTTCCTTCCATATTTCCTAAAAAAAGCAGTGCTTTTGTCCCCGAATTATTGCCTTTAGCACACTTTTGTGTTAGCATAAATACAGGTACTGACAGTATGTACATAAACTGAACGGAAGTACCCTTCCAGGGCAGTGCATACGATGCGGCAGCACTTGGACGGAAGTAAATAAAGAAAAGGAGAAACAGACAATGAAAGAATTTACTTATGTAATCACTGATCCAGAAGGAATCCATGCAAGACCGGCAGGACTGCTTGTAAAAGCTGCAGCAGGATTCAAAAGCGACATCAAGATTGAAAAGGATGGCAAAGCTGCAAACGCAAAAACAATCTTCGGTGTAATGGGACTTGGCGTTAAGAAAGACATGGAAGTAAAAGTGACAGCTGAAGGTGAAGACGAAGATCAGGCAGTTGAAACACTTCAGAAATTCTTCAGTGAAAATTTATAGATTCCGGTACACAGTAAAATAGCGGAATATGCAGAGGGAAAGGAATCCGGAAAACCGGAAGTCTTTCCCTTGCATTTTCTCCGGGAAGTGATATACTGTATTTATCTGCAGATATGGTTCATCGGTAGAACGCTAGCTTCCCAAGCTGGAAAGGCGGGTTCGACTCCCGTTATCTGCTGTCAGGAGCCCTTGGTTTGACCGGGTTTTCGATACCGGGGCTTTCAAAAAGGGAATCCAAATGGTAATCAGAATATGCGTGTGCATGTTCTGGTTATTTTTTTATTCGATAAAAAGCTTGCTTTTTGTCGGAAATATGGGTACAATTTCTCCGGTACATAGTATCTTTACGACAAGATTAAGAAGTGATGAGGAGTTAATATGAAAGAAAAGTGGATCAGCAGTATTATTGCAGGGGCATACATTGCCATGGGCGCCATGGTGTATTTAAGTATACCGGACAAGATCATCGCAAGTTTCTTTTTCTCAACAGGTATTTTACTTGTGTTGAATCTTCACAACCGGTTATTTACAAGGGTCTGCCCTCTTGCGGCCTATGATCGTTCTTACCGGTTCAGCGATATGGCGATTGCCTGGATCGGAAACGGGATCGGTACACTGATTGTTGCCATACTCATTCATTTTACAAGATTTGAGGCTGGAATTCTTGAACGTGTGAAAGAAATCGTAACACCGAAGATCGGAGATTCCCCGGTCAGCCTGATTCTTCTTGGTATCTTCTGCGGCCTGTTTGTAGCGTTCGCGGTTTTCGTCGGAGGAATCCGGCAGAAACAGGGATCGTTTGCCCAGATTTTTTATGTGTGGCTTTTTATCACCGCCTTCGTCTTCTGCGGATTTGAACATATTGTAGCGGATATGTATTATCTGTCCGTATATACTTTCAATTTCCCGATCGCCCCGGATCAGATCCTGAAAGTGCTTTTCTGCGTGACGATAGGAAATATCATCGGCGGTGCCGCTGTCGGATACTCCATCCGACGTCTGGACACATCTGCAAAATAAAAAGACAGGAAAGAGTTTCGTATGTACGTGCTCTTTCCTGTTTTTTGCATTTTAATAGCCAGTACAGGGAATGTACTGGCTGAGGGAAAAAGTTATGAAAAAGTTTATTCACAAAGTATTACTTACTTTGTAGTTTCATAATACATGTCAATTGTGAAGAAAGTGTGTTCAAAATATCAAAAAAGTATTAAAAATTTATTTCGCAGCCTTTTTTGCGAATTCCGTTGTGACAAGATCTTCGTACGGAGTCCTGGAATCCAGTTCGCCGGCATCCTCCAGAATGTCCTGTAATAATTCAAAGCTGTCCTGATTGAAGATCAGATCTTCTTTCCATGTCTTCTGCTCATAATACCGGGAAACGATCATTGTGATTGTTTCCAGATCATTTTCTTTAAACTGTGGCTGGATGACTTTTGCTATTTCCTCCGGTGTGTGTGTATTTACATAATCCATCCCTTTTTGAAGGGCATCTGTAAAACTCTGGATCAGGTCCGGATGCTCCTCCAGATAGCTCTTTTTCGCTGAGAATGCCGTATAAGGCACATAACCGCTCTCTTTGCCAAGCGAGGCAACAACGTAGCCTTTTCCGGCAGCTTCCAGTGTGGTGGCCCCCGGTTCAAATTCTACCGTAAAGTCTCCCTGCCCACCGGAAAAAGCGGCTGCTGTGGAACCAAAATCAATGTTTTGATTGATCATTACATCTTTTTCCGGATCGATATCATTTTGTTTCAGGATATATTCAAAGACCATTTCCGGCATTCCTCCTTTTCTGCCACCGAGGACCGTCTTCCCTTTCAGATCTTCCCATGAAAAATCTTCAATCGGTTCTCTTGATACAAGGAAGTTTCCTGCTCTTTGTGTCAGTTGGGCAAAATTGACAACATAGTCTTTGGCACCTTCATTATACGTGTAAATGGAAGATTCCGATCCCATAAATCCAATGTCCGCCTGACCAGAGAGCACTGCCGTCATGGTTTTGTCTGCTCCAAATCCAGTGACAAGTTCCAGGTCGATCCCTTCGTCCTTAAAATAATCTTCCTCGACAGCCACATACATCGGGGCATAAAAAATGGAATGGGCAACTTCATTCAAAGTTACTTTTGTAAGTCTGGTTTCCTCCTTTTTGTCCGATTCTGATGAACCGGTCTCTTCTTTTGCACATCCGGCAAGTACAGATGCTGCGAGAGCAGCAACAAGAAGTGCGGACAAAAGCTTCTTTTTCATAATAACCTCCACAAAACTGTTTCATACCATCAGATTATGCACTCCCACGAAAGGTGTGAAGGCCGCTTCTCATTCCGTATTTATCAGAATTTTATTGAAATTCGGACAATTCTTCTTTTACGCTCTATATTTCTCGACAAATCATTGACTTTTCACGCAAAAAGTGCTATGCTCTAGTAACATCGTATATTCGATGTATGGCTTATTGTTTTTATTTTTTATGGAGGTAGCACTATGAACAAGGGTACCGTAAAATGGTTCAACAACCAGAAGGGATATGGATTTATCTGTGATGAATCCGGAAACGATGTATTTGTACACTATACCGGACTGAATATGGATGGATTCAAGACTCTGGAAGAAGGACAGTCTGTTGAATTCGAAGTAACAGAAGGAGAAAAAGGTCCTCAGGCTGTTAATGTGACCAGGTTATAATCGAAATTGTATGCATCTTTTATTTATATAAATTCGTTTTTCAATTTAGATATTTAAAAGCCATAGAATCTGGATTACAAAAAAGGCTGTCGATGACAGCCTTTTTTGATACGTTTCTTTACAAATTTGCCTTATAAGCCTCATCTGCTTTCCAGACACCGAATCCACTTTGCTTCAATATGTCTGCCGCTCTTTCCGGCTCATCTGTCTTTAGGACTGCGGAAGCATCTTTACCGTTCGCGAATGCGTACATATATTCTACGTTAATTCCGCCTTCCACAAGCTGATGCATCGCTTTGCTCAAAGACCCGGTTGCATGCGGAACTCTCAGGGCAATAACCGGTGTGAGCATTGCCGTGATTCCAATCTTCTTCAACTCTTCTTTCCCCTTTTCCGGGTCTGAGACAATCATTCTTAACATCCCGTACTCTGTTGTATCTGCAAGGCTGAGGGCGACAATATTGACGCCGTTCGTTCCAAGCGCATGCAGAACTTCATCGAGTCTTCCTTCTCTGTTTTCCAGAAATACCGATAACTGCTGAATTGTACTCATGCTTTTCCCTCCTATACAAGATTCCGGTTGTCAATTACACGTTTTGCTTTTCCTTCACTTCTCTCGATCGTCTTTGGCTCTACCAGTTTGACTCTGACAGAAACGCCAAGCGCCTGCTTTAAGACATCACCGATCTTATGGCGGAGTGCATCCAGCTTCCGGATTTCATCCGAGAAAAATTTCTCATCCACTTCTACCATGACCGTAAGTACATCCATATTGTCCTCTCTGTCGATAATCAGCAGATAATGCGGAATGACTTCTCCGATTCCAAAGAGTGCTGTTTCCACCTGAGTCGGAAATACATTGACGCCGCGGATGACTTTCATATCATCTGTACGTCCTTTGAACTTGGAAATTCTCGGTGTTGTACGTCCGCATTTGCATGTCTCATGGCAGATGCTTGTAAGGTCTTTCGTCCGGTAACGGATTAACGGTACGGCTTCCTTGTCCAGCGTGGTAAATACCAGCTCTCCGGTCTCTCCGTCTTTCAACGGCGCATGTGTGGCCGGGTCGAGTACTTCCGGATAGAAGAAGTCAGAATTCACATGGAGTCCTTCATGGTGGATGCAGTCCATCGCAACACCCGGTCCGCTGATCTCACAGAGCCCGTAAATATCAAAGCAGTTGATCTTCAGAATCTCCTCGATCTTGTGCCGCATCTCCACAGTCCAAGGTTCCGCTCCGCATACTGCCGCCTTGATTTTCATCTTTTCAACGACACCTGCTTCCTGCATGGCTTCTGCAAGATGCATCGCATAGGACGGTGTACAGGCAAACGCCGTGGCGCCAAAATCTTCCATACACATCAACTGGCGTTTCGTATTTCCGGCTGACATCGGGATTGCCATGGCTCCAAGCTTCTGCGCTCCAAAATCCAGTCCCATTCCTCCGGTAAACAGTCCATATCCATAGCAGACATGAATCCGGTCCTGCGCTGTCAGTCCGGCCATCGTAAGGCAGCGCGCCACACACTCGCCCCAGATGTCCACGTCTTTCTGCGTATAGGCCATGACCGTAAGTTTTCCGGTCGTGCCGGACGTTCCCTGAACTCTTACGATCTTTTCATTCGGCACTGCCTGAAATCCGAACGGATAGTTGTCACGCAGGTCCTCCTTTGTCGTAAACGGAAGTTTCGTGATATCTTCGATTCCTTTGATATCTCCCGGTTCTACACCGAGTTCTTTCATCTTTTCCGTATAAAAAGGAACGACCCCGTACACTCTTTTTACAAGATTTTTCAGTTTTTCCCCCTGAAGTACCATCCGTTCATCTTCGCTCATACATTCTGCTTGCGGATCACGGATCTGTTCCTTCCATGTTTTGTCTGTTATCATGCTCTTTTCCTCCTATAACTCCTCATCCGAGACAAGCTTTACTCCTGCCTTCGCAAGAATCTTTTCCGCACGTTCCATGTCATCTGTCGAAAATACCATCACCGGTGCGTTATTATCACGGATCACGAAGGAATAGATATAATTCAGATTGATCTGTCCGTCAGCCAGAATGGACAGCATTCTGTTTAAGTTTCCTTTTTCATCTTTTAATTCTACTCCGACCACGTCATAGATCCGTACCACAAATCCCAGTCTGGTCAGCGTCTCTTTCGCCCGTTCCGGCTGGTCCACCACCATCCTCAGGATTCCGAACTCCGGAGTGTCAAACGAAGCAACCGCACGGATATTGATCTCCGCCTCCATCAGCTTTGAGGTTACTTCCATCAGACTTCCCGGTCTGTTTTCCACAAATACCGATACCTGTTTCATTTCGTCCTCCTATCGTGCTGCTCCTGTTTCAAATGCCTTTTTATTGATCTCGATTGTCTTTGGCGGCACCGTCTTTTCAATCACCCGGTACCACTGTTCTTTTGTGAAATCCATATGTCTGGATGCGATACCGAGAACAATCATATTGAATACTTTTGGATTTCCAAGCTTCTTGGCCTCCTCCGTCGCGTTGACAGTGTAGACTTTATGTTTCTCTTCCAGCGTTTCAATGATGTGTTCCGGATACCGGGCCGCGCCGATCACAACCGGCATCGGATCGATCCTCCAGTCATTCAGGATCAGTGCTCCCCCTTCTTTCAGAAAATGTGCATAGCGCAGTGCTTCCAGACGTTCGAACGCGATAATAATATCTGCGCAGCCTTCCTCCACGATCGGTTCTGCCACCTTGTCTCCATAGCGGACAAAGGTTACAACACTTCCTCCTCTCTGCGCCATTCCATGGACCTCAGAAAGTTTGACATCATATCCTGCATCCAGTGCAAGTCCTCCAAGAATCCGGCTTGTCAGAAGTGTTCCCTGGCCTCCGACACCGACGATCATAATATTTTTTACTCCCATTACTTTTCACCTGCCTTTACCAGTTCAATCGCTCCAAACTTACAGAGGGATTCACAGAGTCCGCATCCGGTACACATGGTGTCGTCAATCCGGATCGTACCGTCTTCATTTCTTGTCATGGCCGGGCAGCCCGGTTTCATACACATGCCGCATTTTTTACATTTTTCCGGATCCGCAGCATAGAGCGGTTTTGGTCTCTTGTCAAGAAGTACGCATGGTGTCTTTGTAATGATGACGGATACTTCGTCTTTTGCCACTTCTTCCTTAATCGCTTTCTCCAGCGCTACAATGTCAAAAGCATTGATTTCCTGTACATTCGGCACACCGATTGCACGGCACAGATTTGGAATGTTGATTGCGTAAGTCGGATCTCCCTGAAGTGTTTTTCCGGTCGCCGCATGATCCTGATGGCCGGTCATTCCGGTAGTGGAATTATCCAGAATCAGCACCGTTCCGGTAGCCTGATTGTAAACCATGTTCATCAGGGAATTGACACCGGTATGTAAAAATGTCGAATCTCCAATTACTGCCACCCAGTTTTTGATGTATTCTTTTCCTTTTGCTTTCTCCATTCCATGGAGGCTGGAAATACTTGCTCCCATACAGATTGTCGTGTCCACCACGCTGAGCGGTGCCACTGCTCCAAGTGTATAGCATCCAATGTCTCCTGCCGCATGCATCTTTAATTTGTTGAGAACATAGAAGACGCTTCTGTGCGGGCATCCCGGACAGAGAATAGGCGGCCGCTGCGGCACATCTGCCGGCGGATCCATCCGTACTTCTTCTCCGAGGATGGCCTTGCGGATCATATTGGCACTGTATTCTCCCTGAATGGTAAAGATCTCTTTTCCAATGGCAGGAATACCCCAGGATTTTACCTGCTCTTCGATGACAGGATCGAGTTCCTCTACCACATACAGTGTCTCAACTTTAGATGCAAACTCCCGGATCAGTTTTTCCGGAAGCGGGTTGACCATGCCAAGCTTTAAGACCGAAGCCTGAGGCAGTGCTTCTTTCACATACTGATACGGAATTCCGCTTGTGATAACTCCGATTCTGGTATCGTTCATCTCTATTTTATTGATCGGAAGCGTATCTGCCGCTTCTTTTAATTCGTTATTTCTCTTTTCGATTTCCACATGCCGGAATTTTGCGTTTCCAGGCATCATGACATTTTTCCGGATATCCTTTTCATATGTTTTGTCCGGAATCTCCTCCCGGTCTTTGAGTTCCACAAGTCCCTGAGAGTGTGCCAGTCTTGTGGTGATACGGAAGATGACCGGACGGTCAAACTGTTCGCTTAATTCAAATCCGATTTTGACAAACTCTTTTGCCTCCGCACTGTCTGACGGTTCCAGAACCGGCACGCCCGCAGCCCTTGCAATCATTCTCGAATCCTGTTCATTCTGGGAGCTGTAAAGTCCCGGATCGTCCGCCACCATAAAGAGCAGTCCTCCGTTGACTCCCATGTAAGAAACCGTATAGAGCGGGTCGGAAGCTACGTTGAGCCCCACGTGCTTCATACATGCCATGGCACGTACTCCTGAGATGCTGGCTCCGATCGCGGTTTCTGCCGCCACCTTCTCATTCGGTGCCCACTCCGCGTACAGATCATCCCTGTATTTCACGAGATTTTCGCTGATTTCCGTACTCGGCGTTCCCGGATAGGCTGACGACACCTTGACTCCGGCTTCATACGCCCCTCTTGCGATTGCTTCGTTTCCAAGCATTATGACTTTCTTTGATTCTGACATTCTATAATCCATCCTTTCGTAAATCCTTGATTCTCTTTGCCTTTCCCTCAAATCTCTGCAGAGAATAAGGCGCTACCAGCCGGATTTCTGTTGCGAGGCCAAGCTGGGATTTCAGTCCCGCCTTGATCTTCTTTTCCAGTTCGCTGAGTTTTCCGTAGCTGTCAAGCAGCCTGTCATCAATCAGTTCCACTGTGATGGTCATAACGTCCAGTCTGTTCTTTCTTTCTACAAGGATTTCATAGTGTGGTCCGATCTCATCGATCTTGAGCAGTACTTCTTCGATCTGCGTCGGGAATACATTGACGCCGCGGATGACAAGCATGTCATCTGCCCTTCCGGAAAGATTTTCGATTCTTGCGGTCGTTCTTCCGCATTTGCACGGCTCATAGAAAATCCGGGTCATATCTCCGGTCCGGTAACGGATAATCGGAAGAGCCTCCTTTCCAAGACAGGTCACAACAAGCTCTCCACGCTCTCCCGGCGGCAACACTTCTTCTGTCTCCGGATCGATGATTTCCGGTATGAACCAGTCTTCATTTACGTGCATGCCGCAAAGCTCTCTGCACTCGCCTGCCACACCCGGTCCGCAGAGCTCGCTCATGCCGTAATTCTGCGTGCAGAAGAACTGATCGCCCCATACATGGTGCATCTCCTCGCGCATCGCCTCGGTCATCCCTTCTCCGCCGAAGAGTCCGGTCCGGAGGCACAGATCCTTCGCCGGATCGATCCCTGCCCTGCGGATCTCTTCGCCAAGATGCAGCGCATAGGACGGTGTCGCCACAAGAAGTGTCACACCCATGTCTTTTAGAAACATGATCTGTTTTTTCGTATTGCCGGATGACATCGGAATCACGGCAGCTCCGATCTTTTCCAGTCCTCCGTGCAGTCCCAGCGCACCGGTAAAGGTGCCGTATCCAAAGGAGAGCTGCACGATGTCATCTGCGCGTGCTCCTCCCATGCAGGCAACTCTTGCTACATTATTCAGCCAGATATCCAGATCGTTTTTCGTGTATCCGACAACCGTCGGTTTTCCGGTCGTGCCGGAACTTGCGTGAAAACGTACCAGTTCCTTTTTATCAACCGCAAACAGCCCCATCGGATAATTATCTCTGAAATCCTTTTTGCTTGTAAACGGAAGTCTCCTCAAGTCATCCAGCGAACGGATATCTTCCGGAGCCACCCCTGCTTTGTCCATTTTCCCCCGATAAGGAGCCACCCTCTCATAGATGTAGGAAACTGTCTGTTGCAGCTTCCGGAGCTGGATCTCTTCCAGTTCTTCTCTAGGCAGTGTCTCCTCCTTTGCCCATATCATTTTTTCTTCCTCCTGGTCAGATTAATTTGGGAATAAAACGCTTCCCTGTTCCATGCAATGCCTTCTGTGCAGAAGTCTTTCCTTTCCGGCTTTTTGCACAGAAAAAAGAGGACCCGCCTCTTTGGCTTATCCTCTTTAGTATATCATATTCCTTTATTCGTTTAAAGCATTAATCTGCAAAATCAAACAGAGATAACTGATTGGATTCCGGAAGATCGGAAAGAAGTCCCAGTTCCGACATCTTATCAATCACCGTCTTGCTGGCCTTGGTTCTCTGTCGGAAATCATCTTTTGAAAGGTACCTGCCGTCCCTCGCTGCCTGTTCCACCGCTTCTGCCGCCTTGTCTCCCATTCCATCGATACTGGAAAGGGGCGGCATCAGCTTTCCGTCCACAATCCGGAACTTGGTCGCTTTTGCCTCATAAATATCAATCGGCATAAACTCCAGACCTCGCGCATACATTTCCTGCACGATCTTCATATCTTTCATCGTATCCTGCTCTTTTTTACTCAGCCGGTCCTGTCTGCTTTTATATTCCCGGATATGGTATGCCAGTTTTTCCTTTCCCTGACACATCAGCTCATAGGAAAAGGCGTCTGCACGGATTCCAAAGTAGGCAGCATAATACGCAAGTGGATAGTTGACCTTACAGTAGGCAATCCGGTATGCCATCATAACATAGGCGGCCGCATGCGCTTTCGGGAACATATACTTGATCTTCTTACAGGACCAGATATACCAGTCCGGTACTCCAGCCTCTTTCATCGACTCTTCAAACTCCGGCGTGAGTCCTTTTCCCTTTCGCACTTTCTCCATGATCGTAAAAGAGAGCTCACTGTCCATCCCTTTGTTGATGAGGTAAGTCATAATATCATCACGGGTACAGATCGCCGTGGAAATCGTTGCCTTTCCCTCCTGAATCAACGTCTGCGCATTATTCAGCCACACATCGGTTCCGTGGGAAAGCCCGGAAATCCGGATCAGGTCGGAGAGGGTCTTTGGCTTTGTATCTACTACCATCTGGATAACAAAGTCCGTTCCGAACTCCGGAATACCAAGGCATCCAACCGGACATCCGTCAATGTCATCCGGCGTGATGCCGAGTGCCTCCGTATTGGCAAACAGCGACATGACTTTCGGGTCATCCAGCGGAATATCTCTGGCGTCAAATACATTCTCTACGCCGTCATATTCATTGTCCATGGCGTCCGAATTGATCAGCTCCTCCAGTGTCTTGATCATGGTCGGATCATCGTGTCCCAGAATGTCAAGCTTTAATAGGTTGTGGTCAATGGAGTGGTAGTCAAAATGAGTCGTAATGATATCCGTATTCATATCATTTGCCGGATGCTGCACCGGGGTAAAGGAGTTGATGTCCTCACCGTGAGGAAGAACGATAATTCCTCCCGGATGCTGCCCTGTACTTCTCCGGATTCCCGTACATCCCTGCACGATCCGGTCGATCTCACAGTTTCGCTTCCTGCTGCCCCGCTCTTCATAATAGTTCTTCACAAATCCGAATGCGGTCTTGTCCGCCAGGGTACCGATGGTCCCTGCGCGGAACGTCTGCCCTTTTCCAAAGATGACTTCCGTATACTTGTGAGCGTTACTCTGATAATCTCCCGAAAAGTTCAGGTCAATATCCGGCTCTTTGTTTCCTTTAAACCCAAGGAAAGTCTCAAACGGGATATCGAACCCGTCTTTGACGAGCGGATGTCCGCATACCGGGCAGTCCTTGTCCTTCATATCCCATCCGCAGCCCCCCGCAAACGCGCGTACTTCCTCGGAATCAAAGTCACTGTAATGGCAGTGCGGACAATAATAATGCGGGCTTAACGGATTGACCTCCGTGATTCCTGCCATGGTAGCGACAAAGGAAGATCCGACTGATCCACGGGAACCAACCAGATATCCATCCTCATTGGACTTCCATACCAGCTTCTGGGCAATAATATACATCACGGCGAATCCATTGGAGATAATGGAATGAAGCTCCCTCTCCAGCCGTTCCGTCACGACGTCCGGGAGGGGATCTCCATACATTTCATGGGCTTTTTTATAACAGATATCACGCAGGGTCTGATCGGAATTTTCAATGACCGGAGGACATTTGTCCGGTCGGACCGGAGCAATCTTTTCAATCATGTCCGCAATCTTATTCGGATTCTCAATTACAACCTCATGGGCTTTTGCCGCTCCGAGGTAGGAAAACTCCTCCATCATCTCTTCCGTCGTATGCAGATACAACGGTGCCTGTTCATCCGCATCAGAAAAGCCTTTTCCCGCCATGATGATTCTACGGTAGACTTCGTCCTCCGGATCCAGGAAATGAACATCGCAGGTTGCCACAACCGGTTTGCAGAATTTCTCGCCAAGTCTTACAATTTTCCGGTTCAGATCCCGCAGGTCCTCCTCGCTTTTTACATTGGAAACCCGGTCGCTTGCAATCATGAACCGGTTATTCCCAATCGGCTGGATTTCCAGATAATCATAGAAATTCACCAGCTTTGCGATCTGTTCTTCTGATTTTCCATTTAAGACAGCCTGGAACAGTTCGCCTGCCTCACAGGCGCTTCCGATAATGAGTCCGTCCCTGTACCGTAAAAATTCGCTCTTTGGAATTCTCGGCATTCTGGAAAAATACTGCAGGTGGGACATGGAAATCAGGCGGTACAGATTCACACGCCCGGTCTCGTTTTTCGCCAGAATGACCGCATGGTGGGACGGAAGTTTCCGAATTGCGTCCGGATTCATGGAGCCGAAGTGATTCAGCTCTTTCAATGTAAAAATTTCCCTGTCTTTCAGCATTTCGACAAACCGGACAAAAATCTCGGCCGTCGCCTGGGCATCATCCACGGCCCGGTGATGATTTTCCAGCGAAATGTTCAGTGCCTTTGCCACAACATTCAGCTTATACTTGGAAAGAGTCGGAAGGAGCACCCGGGCGAGGGCCACCGTATCCACCGATATAAATTCCTTCTCGATCTCCTGATATCTACAGTTCTGCTCAATAAAACTGACATCAAATCCTGCATTGTGGGCTACCAGAACCGCATCTCCCACAAAGTCCAGAAATTTTGGAAGGACTTCCTCGACAGGCTCGGCATCCATCACCATGTCATCGGTAATACCGGTCAGATCCGTGATCTTAAACGGAATCGGAATCTTCGGATTGACGAAAGTACTGAACCGCTCCGTGATTCTGCCCTGCTCCACCTTGACCGCTCCTATTTCAATGATCTTGTCCTGAATCGGGCTGAATCCGGTCGTCTCCAGGTCAAATACCACATATGTATCCTGAAGAGTCTGGTCCTTCGCCCCCTGGGCAATCTCCGTCAGATCATCCACCAGATACGCCTCCACGCCGTAAATAATTTTAAACGGATCGTCTTTATCCAGAGATTCGATATAGTGGTTGGCATCCGGGAATGCCTGAACGACACCGTGGTCCGTAATGGCAATCGCTTTGTGTCCCCAGTCATGCGCACGCTTTACAATATCTTTGACTTCCGATACCCCGTCCATATCGCTCATTTTCGTATGGCAGTGCAGCTCTACACGCTTTTCCGGATAGAGATCCTTTCTCTGCACGGTGAAGTCACTGATTTTCCGGATTCCGCTCACAGAACCGATGGTCAGCTCCCCGTCAAATTTGTCGATCGTGGTAATCCCCTTTACTTTCAGGAATGCACCCTTTTTAATGTCGCCAAACAGGTCCGGGAGCTGGTCGTTTCTGGCAAACATCTTGACAACGATCGTATCGGTAAAATCGGTGATGGCAAACATGAGGATCGTCTTTTCATTCCGGATCTCTCTCGTATCAAAGCTGATGACCTTTCCCCGGATGGTGATCTCGCCCATCTCGCCCAACACCTGGGAGAGTTCGATCGGAGGATCATCGAAGTCCCGTCCGTAAATCATGTTCGGATCATCCGATTTTCTGAAATCACGTCTGACAAACGGTTTCTTCATCTCTTTTCCAAACCGCTTTTCTTTCAATGTCTTTGGAGCAGATTTTGTTTTCTCTTCTTTTGTCCCGTTTTCTCCGGCATCCGCCTCTTCCGTATTTTTCCGTTTCTCCTTGCGGAGTGCCTCGTTTCTCTCAATAATTTCATCCACTTCTGCCTGAAGCTGAAGTTCGTTAAACTCAAGCGCGCTCTTTTTTTTCGGCGGTTGATAGCCGACTTTAATGGAAAGAGGCACATGAAAACGGTCATTAAACACTTCGGAAAGGAGGCTTACAATCGCCTCCTTCTTTCCTTCTGCCACGATAGAATTCTGAAGCTTCAGATTCAGAACGCTGTCCTCGAAATCATAGTCCGCATGCTCAAACATGCTTCTCTCAACGGCGCTTCTCTGCTCCAGCTCCAGAAGGATACTGTCATAATACTCGTGCATCAGGTTTTCCGGCGTATACTGCTCTGACAGCTGATAGCTCTCCAGAATCTCCACCTGGATCATCGTCCGGTCAAACAACTGGTGCTTGATAGCATATTCCAGTTCATAAATCTTCTTTTTCTGCAGAAGATGGGTGGAAAACAGATAAATCCGGATAAAATCTCTTGTTGAATTCGTTGAAACTTTCGTAACCCTGACATCTTTCAGCAGAAATTTTGTCTCCTCCGAAAGGTTCAGAGTCGGAAACACTTCAAAAAAGTCTTTTCCCATATGTCATACGTCCTCAATCTTTTTTCCAGTTCAGAAGCTCTTCCCTAAGGGCCGGGAGGAGTTCTTCTTCTTTGAGTTTTTTTACAATCTCTCCCTTTTTAATCAGGAGTCCTTCTCCGACGCCTCCGGCAATCCCGATATCGGCTTCCTTCGCCTCACCAGGTCCATTGACAACACAGCCCATGACTGCCACTTTCACATCGTCAAGCGGGATATCCTGCACCATGTCTTCCACCTGGTTTGCAAGGCCGATCAGGTCAATTCTGGTTCTGCCGCAGGTCGGACAGGAAACGACCTCGATGCCGCCCTTTTTCAGCCCCAATGTCCTTAAAATCAGCTTTGCGGATTTGACTTCTTCCAGCGGGTCTCCCGTCAGAGAGACGCGGATGGTATTTCCGATTCCCTGATAAAGAATGATTCCAAGCCCGATGGAAGATTTGATATTGCCGGAAAGGATAGTCCCTGCTTCCGTAATACCGACGTGAAGCGGATACGGACACTGCGGAGCAAGTAGTTCATGCGCTTTGACACACATCATGACATCAGATGCCTTAATACTGACAACCAGATTGTTGTATCCCATTTTTTCAATCATACGCACTTTATCCAGCGCGCTTTCCACCAGTCCTTCGGCCGTCACGCCATCATATTTTTCCACAAGATTCTTTTCCAGAGAGCCGCTGTTGACTCCTACCCTGATCGGAACCTTGTATTCTTTGGCCTTCTCCACTACTTTTCTCACACGGTCCTGATCCCCGATATTTCCCGGGTTAATACGGATCTTGTCCGCTCCGTTTTCAATGGCCGCAATGGCAAGCCGGTAGTCAAAGTGGATATCCGCCACAAGCGGGATATGAATTCTGCGTTTGATCTCTCTGAGTGCTTCTGCAGCCTCCATTGTCGGAACGGCACACCGGATAATCTCGCAGCCTGCCCGCTCAAGAGCCAGGATCTGCTTTACCGTTGCTTCTACATCTTCTGTTTTTGTGTTTGTCATAGACTGGATGGCAACCGGATAACTGCCTCCGATCTTTACATTTCCTATCTGAATTACTTTTGTCTGTGTGCGCAGCATACTCTTCCTCCTCTACATGAATAAAATCCCCCTCTACCCAAGTCACACGTCATATCCGTTTTCCTGTATAGAGGGGAAAGTTCTATTTTTTATCAAATATCATCTGTTCACCGTATTCGCGGTCCGTAAGCGTCAACGTCTGCCGTTCCATGCTGTAGTCAAACGATGTCGTAAACATGGAAAGCGCTGTATCCAGAGCACTCTGGGTCAACTGTCCATCATACTGCTCCAGGATTCTGTCAATCTCACTTTGCTGCAGTCCGCCGATCACCAGCGTCTTTTCCGTTTTATCCACCTGACAGTCCATTGTCACCGCAAGTTCCGGAACATCCTGCAGATTATCAAACTGAAGTTTAACTTTATCATCACTTTGAATGGTCATTGTAATATTGTCATCCTGATATTCCCATGTCCCAGCAATCGGATTTCTTGCAAATGACCGGATCAGGAAGTACGCTGCAACCGCAATGATGAGAACAGACGCTGTCCAGATTACAATCCGAAACAGGAAACTTCTCTCTTTTTCATCATTTTTGGCAATTAACATCCGGATTACCTCCATATTTTTCTTCTTTTATTCTAAGTAAATTATAAAATTTTTATTCATACCTGTCAACACGGGATTCGTCTCCGGCTCCTTTTGATGCTTTTCGACACATATCGCTCCATCTACGTTCCTTTCCGCCACACTTCCTGTTTTCCCCACGTTTCTATTGCTAAAATGTAGCCACACTAAAGATAGGAGGCAATATATGGGGTTTTCAGAAAGACTAAAATTACTGCGCAGAAACGCAGACGTAACTCAGGACCAACTAGCACAATACCTTCAGGTATCCCGATCAACCATCGCCGGATACGAGACCAAAAACCGACAGCCAGACTATGACAAACTGTATATGATTGCGCAGTTTTTTCATGTCAGTACCGATTATCTCATTTCCGGCAAGGAGTCGCATCCGGTCGAAGTTTCTTCGTCCGGGCCTGCCATAAACGAACGGATTATTCAGTATCGGCTCAAAACTGTTTTCATGTCTCTCTCCCCGAAGTCAAAGCAGGATCTGCTGGAATATGCAAACCTCCTGGCTTTGAGGGACAGGCAATGATCATCCATACACAATATTTCAGAAATCAGGAAAGGAGGAATTTTTAATTCCTCCTTTTCCTGACTTATTCTTTCATAATCTCTTCCAACGTGTCAAAAAACTGATTCATTTCCTCATCTGTTCCGACAGTGATTCGTAAATACTGCGCGATCTCAGGCTGTTTCCAGTGTCTGACATAAATCTGCCGTTCCTTTAAAGCCTGAAACAGTTTTTCTCCATCATACTTCGGATGTTTTGCAAAAATAAAGTTTGTACTGGAATCCGGAAATTCAAATCCCAGATCCGCCAGTTTCTCTTTGCTCCATTCTCTTGTGGCGACAATCTTTTCCGTCGTCTTCCGGAAGTACTCCGTATCTTTTACCGCTTCCGTCCCGCAGACAATAGCCGGATAGGACATAGTATAGGAATTGAAAGAATACTTCACATCCTGGAGCCAGCGAATAAGCCGTTCGTTCCCTGCCGCAAATCCGATCCGCATTCCTGCCATGGATCTGGACTTGGAAAAGGTTTGTGTCACCAGAAGATTGTCATACCGGTCAATCAGGGAAATGGCGGACGGCTTTCCTGCAAAATCGATATACGCCTCATCCACAATGACGATCACGTCCGGATTCTGCTTTAAAATCTCCTCAATCACATCCAGGCTCTCATAAATTCCCGTCGGCGCATTCGGATTCGGGAAAATGATGCCTCCGTTTTCCTTACAGTAGTCCTCTTTTCTGAGGTGCATCTTCTCATCCAGCGGACAGCATTCATACGGGATCCGGTAGAGTTCTGCCCACACCTTGTAAAAGGAATAGGTAATATCCGGAAACAGAATCGGCTTTCCGGAATTAAAAAAGGTAAGAAAGCTCATTGACAGTACGTCATCTGATCCCACTCCTACAAAAATCTGTTCCGGTTTCACCTGGCAGTATTCGGCCAGGCTCTCTGTCAGCATACGGATTTCCGGATCCGGATACAGACGGAGTCTTCCGTCATCCATCTCCTTTAGTGCCCGCTCCACTCCCGGCGCAGGCGGATACGGATTTTCATTGGTATTCAGTTTGATTACTTTCTGCTGCGGCTGCTCTCCCGGAACATAAGGAGTCACCCGGCGGATATTTTCTTCCAGTCTCATACGCGTCTACTCCTGTCCGCGGTACTCGGCCGCAAGTTCTTCAAATTTCGGGAGCGCACGTACAATCGTGTCGTATGCGACACAGTATGCAAGTCTGACATAGCCCGGACATCCAAAGGAGCTTCCCGGCACCATCAGAATATTGTATTTTTTCGCTCTGCTGCAGAATTCCTTTTCATCTTCCACCGGAGACTTGACAAACAGATAGAATGCTCCTTCCGGTTTAATGCAGGAAAATCCCGCCTTCTTTAACCCTTCGTACAGGGTCTCTCTGTTCTTGTCATAAAAAGCGATGTCCGCCTTCTCATTCAGACATCTTGCCACTGCTTTCTGCTGGAGTGTCGGTGCATTGACAAATCCAAGAATCCGGGTTGCTACGTTGGCAGCGGAAATCACATCCGCACTGTCTGTCACTTCATCCGGAATTACAAGGTATCCGATCCGCTCTCCCGGAAGAGAAAGGGACTTACTGAATGAATAACCTACAATCGTATTGTCGTAATACTTTGTCAGGAATGGAACTTCGGCATCCCCGTACACAAGCTCACGGTACGGCTCGTCGGAAATCAGATAAATATCCGTTCCGTATTCCTTCTGCTTTTCCTCCATAACGGAAGCCATCTTCTTTACTGTCTCCTCAGAATATACGACACCGGTCGGGTTGTTCGGATTGTTGACAATCACTGCTTTTGTCTTTGGCGTAATCTTCCGGGCAAACTCGTCAAGTTTTGGCTGGAATGTCTCCGTATCAGGGGAGATCTCCACAAGCACTCCGTCAAAATTGTTGACATAGCTTCTGTATTCTCCAAAATACGGCGCAAATACGATGACTTCATCTCCCGGATTGATCAGTGTTTTCAGAATGACATTCAGGCCGCCTGCCGCTCCTACTGTCATCGTAATATTCTTTCCTTCAAAGGAAGTTCCGAAACGCTCGTTCAGATTCTGTGCAACAGCCTCTCTGACGTCCGCATACCCTGCATTGCTGTTCGTATATCCGTGCAGCACAACCGGATCCTCCTCTTTCAGCACATCCATCATGGCGTTTGTCAACGCTTCCGGAGCCGGAATATTCGGATTTCCAAGGCTGAAGTCATAGACATTTTCTGCCCCGTAAATCCCGGCAAGCCGGTTTCCTTCCTCAAACATCGCACGGATCGCGGAACTGTTCGCCACCATCCCTTTCATCTTCTCTGCAATCATTCTGATACCTCCTGTACTTTTGATAAAACTCCTTTTTCAAGCAGCATTGCCGGCTTATAGGAAAGCTTTGCTTTTCTAAGCCCCTCCTGTCCGGCATCATCCTCTCTGTTGACATAGCGGTATCCCATACATTCATGTTCCACAAACTGCTGGTTGATCATTGTATATGCACCCGGCACATCGGCAAATGCCTTTTCAATGTGGACAACAACCGTGTCATCACTTACCGGTTCCCCGACGGTAAATGCGACAATCTTACCGTTTACACGAAGAATTCCACCTTTGAGATGCAGCTCCTGAAACAGTCTCAGAGAATTGAGCGTTACACACATCTCGCAGTTTTTCTCTTCATCTTCGTCACATCCGTTTTCGTTTCTCCATTTCAGAGCCATCTGAAAGCATTCTTCCAGATTGTCCTTTGTGAGCGGCTCATATGCCCAGTCCTCATACGTGGCCTTGAACTTATTGATGTGGTTCCGTTTACCGTGAAGCTTTTTTCCCGACAGGGTACAAAGCTTTTCCGACTCATAAATATAATCCGCCGCATCCCTGTCATATTCAATCTGGTACTTTCCCGGATACCAGCTGTCGACAAGGGCAAACTGTGCTTCGGAAAGTCCGTACATATGAAACTCTCCTCCCTGCTCCTCGCAGTGTTTCTCCATCTGCGGGATCAGTTCCCGGATTTCCTCATCCGGTCCTGCGGGCCATGCAAAACCGTACCCGCTCTCTGTCTTTTCCCGGAACAGAATAGCTTTTCCTGTAAAGGCAAAATCCAGATTATAATGTCTTCCCCAAAGCATAACTCCAAAAAATGTTCTGTCACAGCTTCTTGACGGGTATTTCCGAAAATATTCCTTAATCAGTTCCTGATCCTTTAGCTGGACACGGTTAAATTTCCATTCATCCATACTGTATTATACCTTCTTCTTTTCCACGAATACAAAAGCCCTACATCCGGTGCCATACCGATATAGGGAATCCTGTCTGTCAGTTAGTTTTCCTGCATGTTCGCAAGTTTTGCCGCCTGATCGGCCGCAATCAGCGAATCAATGATTTCATCCAGATCTCCGTTTAACACGGTATCCAGTTTGTGAAGTGTCAGCTTGATCCGGTGATCTGTCACACGTCCCTGCGGGAAGTTGTACGTCCGGATCTTCTCGGAACGGTCTCCGGTTCCTACCTGGCTTCTTCTTGCCTCAGCCTCAGCGTCATGCTGCTTTGCCTGCTCCAGCTCGTAAAGTCTTGCACGCAGAACCTTGAGCGCTTTATCCTTGTTTTTCAGCTGGGACTTCTCATCCTGACAGGAGATTACGATACCTGTCGGGATATGGGTCAGACGTACAGCAGAGTCTGTCGTGTTGACACACTGTCCACCGTTTCCGGAAGCACGGAATACGTCGAATTTACAGTCGTTCATATCGATATGAACATCCACTTCCTCCGCCTCCGGCATGATAGCAACCGTGATGGTGGATGTATGAATTCTGCCGCCGCTTTCCGTCTCAGGCACACGCTGTACACGGTGTACCCCGCTTTCGTATTTCAGTCTGGAATAAGCGCCCTGTCCGGAGATCATAAAGACTGCCTCCTTGAAACCGCCGATTCCATTCTCATTGAGTGAAATCATCTCACATTTCCATCTTCTCCGTTCTGCATAGTGAATATACATCCGGTAGATCTCTGCCGCAAACAGCGCAGCCTCGTCTCCGCCGGCACCGGCACGGATCTCGACGATAACGTTCTTGTCATCATTCGGGTCTTTCGGGAGAAGCAGGATCTTGAGTTCATGCTCCAGCTCTTCTACACGTTTTCTGGCATCGGCAAGCTCTTCTTTCAGAAGCTCCCGCATCTCTTCATCCGACTCTTCCTCCAGCATGACGAGGCTGTCCTCGATTGTCTCGTTACATTTTTTGTATTCTTTATATGCTTCCACAATCGGAGCCAGATCGTTCTGCTCTTTCATCAGACTGCGGAACCGCGTCTGATCATTGACAACGTCCGGTTCCTGAAGCTCTCCCATAATCTCTTCAAAACGAATCAGCAAATCGTCCAGTTTATCAAACATTTGTTAATTCCTCCTCATTTTCTCTTGCTTTATTGTACACGCCGCCTACTACACGGTCAAGCCCTGCCAGATCCTTTTTTACATAGATCTGACTGTAGCCGGCCTCTTCCATCAGCCTTTTGACATCCTCCGCCTGATCGTATCCGATTTCAAAAAGCAACGTCCCCTGATGGTCAAAATAACCGCCCGCCTCTGAAATGATGCGGCGGTAAAAATACAGCCCGTCTTCTTTTCCGTCCAGTGCCCCGTAGGGGTCATGGAGCCGGACCTCCTCCTGGAGCTTCCGGATCTCTTCCGTCCTGATGTAGGGGGGATTGGAAACGATCATATCGTATGTCCCCTCAATTCTTTCAAACAGATCGCTTTGCACAAATGCGGCCCGTTCTTCCGGAATCTCAAGCAGTCTGCGGTTCTCCTCCGCCATCTTAAGGGCCGGTTCCGAAAGATCGGATCCGGTTCCGGTCCGGTTTTCATTCATTTTTAAAAGGCTTAACAGGATGCAGCCCGATCCGGTGCAGACATCCAGAATCCGCTTCGCGCCTGTATCATCTGCCGCCCGGTCTGCCTCCTCTACAAGGATCTCCGTATCCTGCCGGGGAATGAGCACATGCTCATTGACGTGGAATTCATATCCCATAAATTCCTGCACCCCGGTGATGTGCTGGAGCGGGACGCGGCTTTCGCGCTTTCTTATGGCCTCCTCGTACTGCTCCCGGCACGATTCTTCCATCTCTTCTCTGTCTCTCACAAAATACATGGCTCTGGAAAGGCCGGACACATGCTCCAGCAAAAGCCAGGCATCCAGATCATATTCCGGAATCCCTGCATGCTGAAGCTTTTCTTTTCCCCAGTTCAGTGCTTCCCGGAATGTCATACGGCCTCCTCTTTTCTTCCGGATTCTTCACGGACCGGAAAATTTTCTGCAAGGTACGCCTTCCAGTCAAAGACCGCTTCCACAGAAGCAATCGCAACCTCAATCATACTGTCGTCCGGTTCCTTTGTCGTCAGACCCTGAAGCATCAGCCCCGGTCTGCTTAACAGGTTAACTACCACGTTATCACTGTTTCCAGCCAGCCGGATAATCTCATAGGAAATTCCCGCAATGACCGGAAGCAGCGCGATCCGAATTACAACCCGCAGAATATGAGACTCCGTCTGGACAAAAAACAGAAGGACAATTCCCACAATCATAACAAACATGAGGAAACTCGTCCCGCACCGTTTATGCTCTTTGGAACTGATTCTGACATTGTCTACTGTAAGCGGCAGTCCATGCTCGATACAGTTGATACATTTATGCTCGGCACCATGATACTGGTACAGACGCCGGATATCCTCCATCCTGGAGATCAGCCAGATATAGCCGACAAAAATCAGAATCCGGATCACGCCTTCGAGAATCGTCCGGATAACATAGGACGGAATGACCGTCTTGAACAGATCTGACAGAAAATACGGAAGAACCATAAAAATTGCGATGGCAATCAGGAAAGAAACCGCCATGACGACCCCGTTGATCACCTGATCCAGTTTCTCCCTTTTCCTGGCCTCCTTTTCCGTCAGCACCTCCTCCTCTTCTTCCTCAAAGCCGGCTGACCACGTCAGCGTCTTCATACCCAGAATCATTGAATCGATAAAATTGAAGATTCCGCGGATAAATGGTGTTTTAAGCAGCTTCTGGTGGGAACCGACGATGCTTTTGTAATCATCCTGCTCCACAACAACCGTCCCGTCCGGCTTCCTTACCGCCACGGCGTACCGGTCTTTGTGTTTCATCATCACGCCTTCCAGAACCGCCTGTCCTCCTACATTTGATGACTTCATTGAAACTCCTTCTCTGCTAAATAACAGTTTTCTAAAGTAACGAAAAAGAGCTGAGATATGAAAACCTCAGCCCTGTACTTCTGAATCTTATTTGCTTTCGATTCCGTATTTCTTGTTAAACTTGTCAACACGGCCACGAGCCTGAGTTGCTTTCTGCTGTCCTGTGTAGAATGGATGACATTTGGAGCAGATTTCAACATGGATATCTTCCTTTGTGGATCCTGTTACAAATGTATTCCCACAGTTGCATGTTACAGTTGCCTGATGATATGCTGGATGGATTCCTTCTTTCATGATTTTCACCTCTTCTTGCTTTTATTCGTCTCACACAGATTTCTCTGCGACTAATCGTCTTCTAAACAGCGGGTTTATTGTATCATACCTGTTTTTGTTTTGCAACCCTCTTTTTAAATAAACTTCATTTTTTTGACAGTCTGTACGAGTTCTGTATTATGCTTTGTCCGGTTGAACAGATTCAGAATCGTATCAACCGCCTCATCGGACTTCATTCCATTGAGGGCCCGGCGCATAATGTAAACAGCCTCCTGCTCGTCCGGGGTAAGAAGCAGATCTTCCCGTCTTGTTCCGGATTTTGGAATGTCAATCGCCGGGAACATTCTCTTTTCTGAAAGTTTCCGGTCAAGGACAAGCTCCATGTTTCCGGTTCCTTTGAATTCCTCGTAAATGACATCGTCCATCTTACTTCCGGTATCTACAAGTGCAGTGGCAAGAATGGTAAGGCTTCCGCCCTCCCGCATGTTTCTTGCGGCTCCGAAAAAGCGTTTCGGCATATGCAGGGCCGCCGGATCCAGACCACCGGAAAGGGTACGTCCGCTCGGAGGTACAACAAGGTTGTAGGCTCTTGCAAGTCTGGTAATACTGTCAAGCAGAATAATAACATCTTTTTTATGCTCAACAAGACGTTTTGCACGCTCAATCAGCATTTCGGACACTCTCTTATGGTGATCCGGGAGTTCATCGAAGGTAGAATAGATGACTTCCACATTTTTCCCGCGGATTGTTTCCTTAATATCGGTTACTTCTTCCGGACGTTCATCGATCAGAAGAACAAGCAGATGCATCTCCGGGTTGTTTCTCAGAACGGAGAGAGCCACTTCTTTTAACAGTGTCGTCTTACCTGCTTTCGGAGGAGATACAATCATCCCTCTCTGCCCTTTTCCTATTGGCGAGAGCAGGTCTACAATTCTCATCGCTGTGCTGCTTCTCTCATTTTCGAGTCTCAGACGCTCATTTGGAAAAATCGGTGTCATGTCTTCAAAGTTTTTCCGTTTCACTGCAACCGCAGGTGGAAGTCCGTTGATCTTCGTTACAAATAACAGCGCACTGAATTTTTCAGACTGTGTCTTGATTCTCGTATTTCCGGAAACGATATCCCCTGTCTTGAGTCCGAATTTCCGGATCTGGGACGGGGAAACATAAACATCATTCTCTCCCGGAAGATAGTTCTCACAGCGGATAAATCCGTATCCGTCCGGGAGTACTTCCAGGATTCCATGGGCCGTCATACCGCTGTCCAGGTCAGACAGTTCCAGTCCGGCACCCTTTTCCCCTCTTACGTCTTCTCTCTGGACGTGCTCATGATCATGCCTGTTTTCTCTTACAGGTTCTGTTTCCTCTGTCTTCTGTGTTTTTCTATCTTCTTCAAGAAGGCGTTCAATCAGATCCGATTTTTTTAACGCGGATGTTCCTTTCAGCCCCCTTGCTTTCGCCACATCTTTCAGTACTGCCAGTGAAAGCGTTTCGTATTTTTCTTTCATATCCATCATATTCTATTTTCCTTTCTATTCTGGTCTCATGGGAAAAAATAGTCTGACTCGACCTGACTGACTTAATACGTAAAGTATACATCACAATTTTCAAAATGAAAAGTGTTTTTTCCAAAATTTAATTGCGCCCCTGTTTTAAGAATGGTATGATTGAAGAAGTGTATATTATAATAGAGAAGAAAAGGTGAATAG